>CALPVO020000053.1 GCA_943327025.2 Janthinobacterium lividum | reverse complement strand
CGGACGGTACGCCGGGCGAACGCAACGGGGTGAACTGCGAGCGTATCGAGCACAAGATGGGCATCCACGGCTCGCCCACCTGTGTAATGCGCTTCGAGGAAGCCGAAGGCTGGCTGGTAGGCGCGCCCCATGGCGGGCTTGCGGTTATGTTCATCATGATGAACCACGCACGCTTGGGCGTAGCCCTGCAGGGCTTGGCCCTCGCTGAACGCGCCTGGCAGGCCGCTGCTGCCTACGCCGCCGACCGGGTGCAGGGACGTAGCCTCCGTGGTCCGCAGTTCGCAGACCAGCCCGCAGACCCCCTGCACGTGCACCCGGATGTGCGCCGCATGCTGCTCACTATTCGCTCACTGGTGGAAGGCGGCCGCGTCCTGCTCTATCAGGGCTACCAGTGGCAGGACGCGCTGGACCGCCACCCTGACGCCGCCGTACGCAAGGCGATGGAGCCCTTGGTCGGGTTCCTGGTGCCCGTGGCCAAAGCCTTTCTGACCGATATGGCCATGGAGGCCACGGGTCTCGCGGTGCAGGTGCACGGTGGACATGGGTTCATCCGCGACACGGGCGTCGAGCAACTCATGCGCGACGCCAAGATTACCTGCCTCTACGAGGGCACTAACGGCGTGCAGGCGCTGGACCTGATGGGCCGCAAGGTGATGGGTAGCGGTGGCGCTAGCGTGCGCGCCATACTCACCGAAATGCAGCGTTCCATGGAGGCTACCGGCGCCGCGGGGGCCACCGTGCCGGCGGCCTATACGGCGGAAGTTCGCCGCTTGGGCAAGGAATTGGCCGAACTGACAGCCGTCGTGGCCGGCAAGGCCCCGCAAGACCCCGCCGAGATTGGCGCAGCCTCGCACGATTACCTGAACCATGCGGCCTACACCCTGCTGGCCTGGTGCTGGTGGCGCGCGCTGGCGGCTTTGCCGTCGGATGTGGACGCCGACTGGGCGGAGGGTAAGCGCGCTGCTGCGCGGTTCTTCTTTGAGCGTCTGGTGCCGCGTGCCACGGCCCACGCGGCCGCAGTGCGGGCGGGTGCGGGTGGTCTCATGGACGTTCCGGCAGCGGCGCTGCTAGGCTGATTTAAGGGGTGCAGCCGCCGTTCAGCCCACGTTCACCAAGGGTGGCTTATCCTCATTGCCTAGTTCAGCCCCTCTGGCGTTACAATTCGCCCACGGTCCCTTCTTTTGTCGAGGAGTTTCCCCATGAATCTGCGAGTTCTTCCCTTGGCCCTGCTAGCCGTCCTGTGTCTTGCTGGCGCGGCTCCCGCCACTGCCTTTGCCGAGGACGAAAAGTGCATTGAAAAATGCGATGAAGGCGCTGACGCCTGCATGAGCGACGCCGGCGACGACGAAAAGAAGCAAAAAGCTTGCGACGAGGAATTCGAGGCTTGCACCAGCAAGTGCGGCTAATTTCGAAACTTCGTACGTAATGCTGTTGCGAAGCCGCTGCATTCTTGTATAGTGCAGCGGCTTTTTCGTGTCCGCGAAAAGCCCTAACCCGCTGATTTTTCAGGTCATCTGACCGGGATCAAGTGATGAGCGAGCGAGACGACGACCACTTCGACCTCGACGAGGAATTCCTTGACGGCGCTGCCGAAGAGGATCACGACTACGATCGCATCATCGATCGCGTCGATCGGGGAACCAAGCCCAAAGCTGGGGTAAAGAAAGGCCGTGCGGCCTGGAGCAAACTCGAGGACGTCCTCGCCGAGCGCCGTTTAAAACGGGAGCTCAGCGATTTCGAAGACGACGAACTCTAGTTTCCACTCTTTCCCCGGGGCCTTTCTCTCATGTCTTCTGCTGTAACCGCGGGCGGCGTTCGGCCGTTCGTTGTCCTCAAGTTCGGTGGCACTAGCGTCTCTTCGCGCACCAACTGGGACCAGATCGCCCACGTCCTGCGCCTGCGCATTGCCGCTGGAGAGCAGCCTGTGGTGGTCCATTCTGCCGTGTCTGGCGTCACCGATCGCCTCGAGGCCTTGCTGGCTCAGGCGATGAACGGCGACCCCTCCGCGGCCTTGCTGGGCTTGCGGGAGCGCCACGAGCAGTTGGCGGCGGACCTTGGCGTGGCACTGCCATCTGGGGTGGACGGGCGTCTACGCGAACTGGAAAAGATTGCCGCTGGCGTAGCTTTGGTGCGTGAGATCAGCGACCACACCCGCGCGCGCGTGATGGGGCAGGGCGAATTGATGGCCACCGAACTCGGCGTGGCCTTTTTGCAAGCGCAAGGTGTGGATGCGGAGTGGGTGGATGCCCGCGAGGTCCTGCGTGCGGAGCAACGCGCCGGCGCGCGTGCCAAGGCCAATGTGCTTTCAGCGACCTGCGACTTCTCCCCCGATGCCCGCATGCAGGCGCGTTTTTCGGCCGTTACGGGCCGGGTTTATCTCTCGCAAGGCTTCATCGCCAGCGACGAGGATGGGCACACGGTGCTGCTCGGGCGTGGTGGCAGCGATACCTCGGGCAGTTACTTTGCGGCCAAGTTGGCGGCAATTCGGCTGGAAATCTGGACCGACGTCCCGGGCATGTTCAGCGCGAATCCGCGGGGCATGCCTTCGGCGCGGCTCATCTGGAGCCTGCATTACGACGAGGCTCAGGAAATTGCTTCCAGTGGTGCCAAGGTGCTGCATCCGCGCTGCCTCCTGCCGGTACGCCAGTACGGGATTCCGTTGCATGTCTATGCTACCCAGACGCCCGAAATGCCCGGCACGGTCATCAGCGCCTCGCCGGCTGGAGCGGATGCGGCGCGTGTGAAGGCCATCGCCCTCAAAAAGGGCATCACGCTGGTCTCCATGGAAAGCCCCGGTATGTGGCACCAAGTGGGTTTCCTCGCAGACGCCTTCCAAGTCTTCAAGCAGCATGGGCTGAGCGTGGACCTCGTCTCCACCTCGGAGACCAACGTGACCGTGTCGCTCGACCCGCAAGCCAACACCCTGGACCAGTCCACCATGGACGCCCTGCTGTCCAGTCTGGCGGACCTTTGCCGGGCGGAGGTTATCGGTCCCTGCGCTGCGCTATCGCTGGTGGGGCGCAATATTCGCGGCATCCTGCACCAGTTGGGTGACGCGTTGGCGCTGTTCGAGGAACAGCGCATCCATTTGGTCAGCCAGGCGGCCAACGATCTGAACTTCACGCTCGTCATCGACGAGGAGCAGGGCGACCGACTGGTGTCGCAACTGCACGAGTTGCTCATCCAAACCACGCCCGGTGACCCGGTCATGGGCCCGACCTGGGAAGATCTCTACAAGCCGAAGGCTCCGCAGGCGGGCGCGCAGGCGTGGTGGGCCAACGCTACGGCTGCGTTGAAACTGCAGGCATTGGCCCACGAGCATGGGTCTGCCTACGTCTATGACACCGCCACCCTGCAGGCCCAAGCGCGGGCACTTCGCGCTTTGCAGAGCCTAGACCGCGTGCACTACGCCTTGAAGGCCAACTCGAACCCTGAAGTGCTGCGCGTGCTCGCCGCTGAAGGGATGGCTTTCGAGTGCGTGTCGCGCGCTGAAGTGGAGCACGTGCTCGCCGCGGTGCCGGGTCTGAAGGCGACGGAGATTCTGTTCACGCCCAATTTCGCGCCGCGCGCGGAATACGTTTGGGCAGTGGGTGCGGGCGTGCGTTTGACGCTCGACAACTTGCATCCGCTCCGTGAATGGCCGGAGGTCTTTGCCGGGCGCGACTTGTTCGTGCGCCTCGACCCAGGCCACGGGCGCGGACACCACCAGCATGTGCGAACCGCAGGTACCCACAGCAAGTTTGGTGTGCCACTGTTTGAACTGGATGAGTTGGCGCGGCTCGCGACTGCCGCCGGCGCCCGTATTGTCGGGCTGCATGCGCATGTGGGCAGTGGCATCTTCGCTACGGATACGTGGCGCGACACCGCCGAGCAATTAGCCGCAGCGGCAGTAGGCCTGCCCGATGTTCGCGTACTAGATATCGGTGGTGGTCTTGGTGTGCCCGATCGCGCTGACCGAGCGCCGGTGGACCTTGCGGCGCTGGACGCTACGCTCGCCGTATTCAAGGCCGAGCACCCGCAGTTCCAGCTGTGGATGGAGCCCGGTCGCTTCCTCGTGGCGCAGGCCGGGGTGCTGGTAGCCGAGGTGACGCAGCTCAAGGGCAAGGGCAGCATGCAGTACGTGGGCCTCGCCACGGGCATGAACTCGCTCATCCGTCCGGCGCTCTACGGCGCTTGGCACGAGATCGTCAACCTGACGCGTCTTGCGGCGGCTGCCACGGAGCGTTACACCGTGGTCGGCCCCATCTGCGAGTCCGGCGACGTACTCGGCAACGACCGCCATTTGCCGCCGACGTTCGAGGGTGATGTGGTGCTGGTGGCAACCGCCGGGGCCTATGGTCGCGTCATGTCGTCCCACTACAACTTGCGTCCTCCCGCTGTCGAGATACTCATCTGAGCCGCACCGCCCCACTGCCGCGTGCAGTGTGGGTGCTGGGCCTGGCGGCTCTGCTGAACGATGCGTCGAGCGAGATGATTACGCCGTTGCTGCCGGTGTTCCTGTCGCTATCGTTGGGCGCAGGGCCGGCCATCATCGGGCTCATCGAGGGATTGGCGGAGGCCACTTCCAGTTTTTTCAAGGTGCTCTCCGGCCGCTGGGTGGACCGCGGTGCTTCTGCGGGGTCGCTCGTCATCGCAGGCTATACCGTCTCTGTGATGGCGCGTCCCTGGATGGGCTTGGCCGGCAGCGTGTTGGGCTGGCCGGTCATCATGTTCCTGCGCTTTCTGGATCGCGTGGGCAAAGGGTTGCGTACCTCGCCACGCGACTCACTCATCGCTGACCTCGTCGTACCCGGGGCACGCGGACGTGCCTTTGGTTTGCACCGGGCGCTGGACCATGCCGGTGCCGTCATTGGCCCGTTGCTGGCAGCGGCGTTATTGGCCGCAGGTTGGCCGTTGCGCAGTGTGTTCCTGTTCGCGGCCGTGCCTGGGGTGCTGGTGTTGGTAAGCCTTTTGCTCGGGTTGTCGCCGCGTTTCAGTGGTGTGCGCGTCCCGCAGCAGCAAGCTGCGGAGAAGCCATTGCCGGCGAAGATGAGCGCTGACGATTTGGGCTTTCGTGCCAGTTGGCGCGTCATGCCCAAGGATATTCGGGGGCTCATTCTTGGTGGCGGCGTGTTGGCGATGGTCGCCGTGCCCGAGATGCTGCTGGTGTTGTGGGCGACGTCGGCTGGCGTAGCGGTAGTGGCTATCCCGTTACTGTGGTCGGGGCTCAGTCTGGCCAAGGTCGTTTGCGTGTATCCGGCCGGTTGGGCGGTGGACCGCTATGGGGTCCGTCGAATGCTGGCCATTGGCTGGGCGTTGCGGGTTTTGTTGCTGGTGGTCCTGGCGCTGGTGCCGCGGACGCCGTTGTCGGCGACGATATTGCTGTGCCTTTATTCGATGGCCATCGCCTTGTGCGAGCCGGCAGAGCGCGCCTGGATAGGCGACGCCACCAAGCAAGGTCTGCGCGGGCGGGCTTACGGCACCTACTACATGTCCGTGGGGCTGGCGGCCTTGCCGGGGGCCGCCTTGCTGGGAGCGTTATGGCAGTGGTTCGGGCCATCGGCAGCGCTCGCGTTCGCGGCGCTAGTAACGGCAGTGGTGGCTGGCTGGTTGCTGCTGCAGGGGCCTCAGCCCGCAGCGGTGCGGTCGGCGTGACGGCGCGCTAGTTCCGCCGCTACATCGCCGAGGCGCATGCCACGCGCATGCAACAGCACTTCCAGGTGAAAGAGCAGGTCGGCACACTCGCCAAGGAAATCCTTGTCGTCTTCAGCGACGGCAGCCAGCGCCACTTCAAGCCCTTCTTCACCGACCTTCTGCGCCACTTTTTTGATGCCGCGCGAATAAAGCTTCGCGGTGTAGCTGCTATCGCCGCCGCCAGCGATGCGTGCGCGAATCACCTGTTCCAGTTCCGCCAGAAATGCGATGTCTGCGACGGCGGGTGCGGGCTGCCCCGCGAAGCATGTGTCGGTCCCTTCATGGCACGTAGGGCCTTTGGGCCGCGCCAGTACCAGTACGGTGTCACGGTCACAGTCACCGGTAACACTTTCCACTACCAGCACATGCCCTGAGCTTTCGCCCTTCATCCACAGCCGTTGTTTGCTACGGCTGAAGAAAGTCACATGGCTGGTGGCGAGCGTCTGCTCCAGCGCTTCGGCGTTCATGTAACCGAGCATCAGGACGCGGCCGTCGACCGCATGCTGAACGACCACGGGGAGCAGGCCATCGCCTTTGCTCCAGTCGAGATTGGCCAATGAGGGATGATGCGGGGGGATAGCGCTCATGCGGCGTCTCCTTCAGGCGGGCGAATGGCAATGCCGTCGGCCAGCAGTTGCCGCTTCAAATCGGGGATGCGGATGAGACCCTTGTGGAACACACTGGCCGCCAGTGCACCGTCCACGTTCGCCTCACGGAACACCGCCGCGAAGTGCTCTGGCGCACCAGCACCACCAGAAGCGATGAGGGGGACGCCGCACACTGCCCGAACGGCTTGGAGTTGCGGAATGTCATAGCCACGGCGCACACCATCGCTCGCCATGCAGTTCAGCACAATCTCGCCTGCACCACGCGCTTGCACTTCGCTCACCCAGTCGAGCGTGCTGCGGGCAGTGCTGCGGGTCTTGGTGGGGTCGCCGGTGAACTGGTACACCTCGTAGCGGCCATCGCGCGTTTGACTGTCGATACCGACCACGACGCACTGCGAACCGAAGCGGCGTGCCAGTTCATCGACCAAACCTGGATTGGCGATGGCGGGGGAGTTGACGGACACCTTCTCCGCACCCGCCGCCAACACGGCTTCGGCTTCGGCGACGCTGCGAATGCCGCCGGCAACGCAGAACGGAATGTCGAGCAGTCGCCCAATGCGCGCTATCCAACTGCGATCGACACCGCGTCCTTCCGGGCTTGCAGTAATGTCGTAGAACACGAGTTCATCGGCGCCTTCCGCGGCATAACGTGCGGCCAGGTCGAGAATGTCGCCGACCACTTCGTGGTCGCGGAATTGCACGCCTTTGACGACAAGACCGTCGCGGACGTCCAGGCAAGGAATCAGGCGGCGGGCAAGAATGGCTGCAACTCCTCCCGGGTCATGCGGCCTTCTAGCAGGGCCTTGCCACTGACGGTGCCGGCAACGCCGACGGTGCGTAAGGCTTCGAGGTCCGCGACGTGGCGCACACCACCCGAGGCCTGCCAGGCGATGCGCGGGAACTTTCTTACCGCTTCTGCGTAAAGTTCTAGGTTGGGGCCCGCCAGCGCGCCATCACGCGCGACATCCGTACACAGCACGTGCTGCAGACCGGCTTGTTCGTAGCGGGCTACCGCGTCCCACAGACTCAAGGCGCTGTTTTCTTTCCAACCGTGCGTGGTAATCCACGGGGTCCCGCCGTTGGTCAGTTCGCCATCCAGCCGGATATCGAGGGCGAGCGTCATGTGCGCCGCCCCGTAGGTGCTAAGCCACTGTTCGACGGTCGAGGGCGCGGTAACGGCCAGGCTGCCAATGACTACGCGGTGGACACCCAGCGCTAACAGGCGTTGCAGCGCAGCTTCGCTGCGGATGCCACCGCCCACCTGCAGTTTCATGCGGCCACCCGCGGCCAGCGATTCAATGAGGCCGAGATTGCCGGAGGTGCCATCACGCGCACCATCGAGATCAACCACATGCAGGGTGGCTGCACCCCAGTCCGCATAGCGCGTGTAGAGCGTTGCGGGTGTGACTGCGTACTGTGTCTCGGCGGCGAAGTCACCGTGCAGCAAGCGAACCACTTGGCCGCCGCGCAGATCGATGGCAGGAATGAGTTCCATGGGTTTCCAGTGGCTTAGCGGCTGCCAGTGGGCAAGCGCAGGAAGTTGGCAAGAAGTAGCGAGCCGACACGGGCGGAGCGTTCCGGGTGAAACTGCGCTCCGTGGAAATTGCCGCGGGCGGCAACGGCCGTGAACTCACCGCCGTAGTCGGCAGTGGCTAGGGTGTCTGCACTGACCGGTAGCGCGTAACTGTGGACGAAGTAGGCGTAGTCGCCGTCTTTCAAACCCGCCAGCAAGGCATGAGGTTGGCGCAGGCGCAGTTCGTTCCATCCCATATGGGGTACCGGCAGACCGCCAGCCGGGAACCGCTTTGCCTGCCCGTGCATCAACGCCAGACAGGCGACATCGCCTTCGTCGGAGCCGGAAAACAACAGTTGCATGCCAAGACAGATGCCGAGCACGGGCTGAGTGAGGGTAGGGATGAGACGGTCGAGGCCCGAGGCTTGCAGCCGCGCCATGGCATCGGCCGCGGCGCCGACGCCAGGCAGAATGACCCGGTCCGCTGCCGCGATACGCTCGGGCGAGGCGGTCCGTTCGGCATTCACGCCGAGCCGTTCTAGTGCGTGCACCACGGAAGCGACGTTGGCGCCGCCATTGTCGATGAGCGCTACCGTGCCGGCGCTGAAACTCACAGCGTGCCTTTGCTGCTGGGCAGGTCGTTGCCTTCACGGCGCAGGGCAGCACGTAACGCACGGCCCACGCCCTTGAATGCTGCCTCCACCATGTGATGAGAGTTGTCGCCACGAACCGTAACGTGGATTGCCGCACCGAGCGTATCTGCCAAGCTGCGGAAGAAGTGTGGGACCAGTTCTGTTGGCAAGCCACCGACAGTTTCGCGGTTGAACTGGCCTTCCCAGACGAAGTAGGCGCGCCCGGAGAGGTCGATGGCAACTTGCGCCTCGGCCTCGTCCATCGCCAGCAGGAAACCATAGCGACCAATGCCGCGCTTGTCGCCGAGGGCTTCTCGCAGTGCCTGGCCTAGCGCAAGCGCGCAGTCTTCCACCGTGTGGTGCTCATCGACCTGCAAGTCGCCTTGGCAACGCAGGTCGAGTTGGAAACCACCATGCTTGCCGATCTGTTCCAGCATGTGGTCGAAAAAGCCGATGCCAGTGTGCAAGGTTTGCGGCCCGTCGCTGTCGAGGTCCACGGCCACCACGATGTCTGTCTCACGCGTTTTGCGCGCGATGCGCGCGGTCCGGTGACGGCCACTGAGGCAACGCACGACGGCTTCCCAGGTGAATTCCGGACCGCCGGGAGGTTGGTTGCCTGCCCCGCCACCGGGCAGTATGCGCAAGGCATCGATCCCGAGGTTCTTGGCGAGTTGCAGGTCGCTGTCGCGGTCGCCTATGACTGCACTACGCTGACGGTCAATGGGGTTGCGCGCCAGCCACGGGTCCAGCAGGCCGGTGAGCGGCTTGCGGCAATGGCAGCCATCGGCAGGCTTGTGTGGGCACACGAAGACCTCGTCGAAGGTGATGCCTTGCGATGCGAACACTTCGAGAATGAATGCCTGTGGAACG
Source organism: Janthinobacterium lividum (assembly GCA_943327025.2). GTDB lineage: Bacteria > Pseudomonadota > Gammaproteobacteria > Steroidobacterales > Steroidobacteraceae > CAIOHZ01. Next base: position 1,546 of record CALPVO020000053.1, on the reverse strand, counting down.
GCAAAGTCTTCCTCGGGAAAACTCGCGGTACCGCGTCCGTCCTGATTGGTCACCATGACAAACCGATAGCCCGCAGCCTTCAGCGCTTGCAGGCCTGCGAATACCCCAGGCACGAAGCGGACTTTGTCGAGACGGTCGACTTGCTGGTCTTCTGGCTCGATGACGAGGGTGCCGTCACGGTCAATGAACAATACGGCCGGAAACTGGCTCATGCGAAGCCCTCTGGCAGTGGGGCGTCGAGCGCGCGCAACAAGCGCGCATTTTGCTCAAGCGTTCCCAGAGAAATACGGACAGCGCCCGGGGTACGAGCGCCATTGGAGAAATCGCGTAACAGCAACCGCACCTCACGGGCCTTGGCCATGATGGCCGCCGGGTCGGTGCTATCGACCATGATGAAGTTGGTGGCACTGGGCCACACACGAACCACCGTCGGCGTTGCTGCCAGCGCTGCCAGCATTTGCGGACGCATCATGAGCAGTTGCTCTCGGGTTTGGTCGGCCATGCTGATCCCGGCAGGCCCCAAGGCCGCGAGGATGGCTTCGATGCAAGGCTCGGGAATAGCGTAGGGCGGAATGGCACGGCGTAACAAGCCCACGAGATCCGGGTGGCCAATGGCCACGCCACAGCGCACACCCGCGAGGCCGTAGGCTTTAGACAGCGTGCGTAGCACCACCAGGTGCGGGAATTCGCCGAGGCGCGCCGCGAGGCTTTCCCGGCCGCTGAACTCTACATAGGCCTCGTCGACGACGACGATGGCCTGTCCCGCCAATTCTCGGAGCAAGAACTCGATGTCGGCGATTGGGACGTCGTTGCCCGTTGGGTTGTTGGGCGCGCAAACAAAAACAAGTTTGATGCGAGGGCCTGAGGTTTTGCGGGCGGTCGCCACGATCCCGGGCAGATCCAGCGCGTAGCCGGCGTTGCGCATCAAGGGAACATCGACGACAGCAGCGCCTTGAACACCGGCCGCTACGGCGTACATCCCGAAGGTAGGCGGGCATTGCAGGATGGCGTCTTGCCTCGCTGCGCAGAACACACGGATCAGCAAGTCGATGGCTTCATCGCTGCCGCGTCCGGCAATGAGACACTCCGGACGCACGCCGTAGAGTTCTGCCAACCGCGACTCAAGTGCCAGTGGGTGGGGCTCTGGGTAGCGATTCAGGCCAGCGGTGGACGTATCCGCCGGGTTTCGCCACGGGTTCTCGTTGGCATGCAGGCGCTCATACGCCGGGTCCCAAGGCGCATGGCGGTATGGCGCCAGTGAACGAATCTCCGGGCGGGCCAAGGCGAGGAGCGACTCCGGCCATGGGGTGAAGGGAGCCGTGTCGTTCACGTGCCACGCTCCAAAGCATTCAGACGGATGGTCACGGCATTGGCGTGAGCGTCCAGGCCTTCAAGCTCGGCGAGCGTACGGGCCACCGGGCCCAGATCGCGCAAGCCAGCCGGAGAGATTTCCTGCACGGTCATGCGGCGGACGAAATCTCCGAGCGACAAACCCGAATAAGCGCGCGCGTAACCATAAGTCGGCAGCACGTGGTTGGTACCGCTG
>CALPVO020000052.1 GCA_943327025.2 Janthinobacterium lividum | reverse complement strand
GGAGTGCTGCAATGTCCATGGACGTGGTTGACTACGAAATCTTCGGTGACGACATCCAGTTCGTGGAAATTGAACTGGACCCAGGCGAAGCCGCCATCGGTGAAGCCGGTTCCATGATGATGATGCAGGACGGCATCGAGATGGACACCATATTCGGCGATGGCTCCTCACAAGCTTCCCAAGGCGGCTTGCTCGGCAAGCTGCTGGGCGCTGGCAAGCGCTTGCTCACGGGCGAATCGCTGTTCACCACCATTTTTCACAACGAAGGTGTGGGCAAGCGCCGCGTGGCCTTTGCCGCGCCCTATCCGGGCCAAATCGTGCCGGTCTCGCTGCGCGAAGTGGGCGGCTCACTCATCTGCCAGAAGGACAGCTTCCTGTGCGCCGCGCGTGGCGTGTCACTGGGTATCGCTTTCAACCGCAAGATTGGTACGGGCCTGTTCGGTGGCGAAGGCTTCATCATGCAGAAGCTCGAAGGCGACGGCATGGTGTTCGTCCACGCCGGCGGCACGCTGGCAGTGCGCGACCTCGCACCAGGTGAAACGCTGCGTATTGATACCGGCTGCGTGGCTGCGTTCCAGCCCAGCGTCGACTTCGATATCCAGTACGTCGGCAAACTGAAGAGCGCGCTGTTCAGCGGTGAAGGCTTGTTCTTCGCCACGCTGCGTGGCCCAGGCCGCGTGTGGGTACAGTCGCTGCCGTTCTCGCGCCTGGCCAATCGCATCATCCAGTCCGCACCGGCGGCCGGTGGTCGGTCCGTCGGTGAAGGTTCGATGCTCGGTGGGCTGGGTGGCCTGCTAGACGGCGATAACCACTGACACCGGACATCATGGAAACTCAGGTCACCGTCCTGCTGTTTGGTCCGGGCTTGCCAGCCACCGGGCAGCGCGGTGCGCTGCGCGCCGCAGCCGACCACGTAGAAGTGAGTTGGTCAGAGACGGATTCGCCCGGCGCAGCGGGCGTCGACGCCTTCGATGGGGTGGCAGTCACCTGCGCCATCGGCGATGTCACCTTCGCCGAGGTGGGCTTCGGCAAGCCAGGGCTCGAACTGCGCTGGCCGGCCGATGCCAGCCAGAGAGCGAACCACCCGGCGGGCCATTCGACGAACGCCAGCACTGCCACCGACTGGCTGGTGCACGTACTCAACCCTACCGATGCCGCCACCTTGCGCGCACGCGCTGATTGGGCAGCACTGCCTTCCATGAAGCGCCTGAACCAACTGCAGCGCAAACAGCACACCAAACGCGTCATCGCGTGGAGTGCGGTTGCCTTGCTGGTGCTTTCGCCGCTGTTGGTCTTGCTGCTGTTTCTCAGTCAGGCAGCGCGTATCGCGGAGGCTATCGCCGAACGTATCCCCGTAGCGGACGAAGTGCGCCTAGGGCGGCAGGCGTTCGAGTCCATGCGCGGCAACCTCAAACTGGTGGACGGCGGCGTCTCCGCTGAGGCCGTCGTAGAGATTGGCCGCAAACTCACTACCGGCTCGCGCTACACCTACGAATTCCATGTGGTGGACGATGCCACCCTGAACGCCTTCGCCTTGCCAGGAGGCATCGTGGTCGTGCATACCGGGCTCATCGCCGCCACCCGGCGCCCCGAAGAACTGGCCGGCGTCTTGGCCCACGAAGTGCAGCATGTAGAACTCCGCCACGGCACCAGCGCCCTCGTCAAAGACCTGAGCTGGCGCGTGCTTTGGACTTGGTTCACGGGAGACTGGGGGGGAACGCTGGCCGGGCAAGCAGCCGCGCAACTTGGCAGCCTGAAGTTCTCGCGCGATGCCGAAAGCGCAGCCGATGATGCCGGGTTCGATGCCTTGGTCCGCGCGGGTATCGACCCGAGTGGCATGCCGGACTTCTTCGCCATCATGGCCAAGCAGGCCGGGGACGCTCCTGCGGCTTTTCTCTCCACCCATCCGCTGAGCACCGCGCGCGAACAAGCGCTGCGCCAACGCCTCACGGAACTGCCTGCCAACTCATTCACGCCGCTCGACCACAGCGCCTGGCCACCCGCTCAGGGCTTGGCTGTGCGCAAGGTCGCAAGATAAGCCAATACGTCACGACGAGCCTGCTCTTCACGCACCCATGCCGCCGCGTTGGCCATTTGGATACCAGGCTCGTCGTTCACCTCATGCCCACGCCAGCCCTGCTCAAACGCCTGTAGTTGGCGCAACAAATACGCATCCGACTGGAACACCAAACCGGGTGCCCCCACGGCGATACTGCCGCGTCCGTCGGCACCATGGCAGCCAGCGCAAAAGGCAAAGAGCTTGGCGCCGGCATTGGCCTGACCGCCCGACACCTGCAACGGCAAAGCGTTGCTCGCAGTCAACGCCGGCAGACGCGCTACGTGACAAGCCACCGCCTTGAGTGCCGCGTCGTCTGACAAGGTCTTGGCCATCGCCGCCATCTGCGAACCGTTAGTGTCCGCGGGGTGGGCTCCCCGCTGGCCTGTCACGAAATGGCGCAACTGGCGGACCAACTGCGCTTCGCTCAAGCCAGCAATGGCCGGGCTGGACAGTTCGTTCTTGCCAGCACCCGCGTTGCCATGACAAGCCGCGCAGGGCGCGTAGAGCGCAGCCGCCACCTCGGGACACGGCGGCGACGGCGCTGGTGCCGCAAGCCCCTGCAGTGATGCACCCATCAGCAGCAGCACAGTCAGGCTGCGACGACGACCAAACACTACCAACTCCATGGGGCTGCTCCTGAACCGAGTGGGCTTCATGACGATTATGACCCAATACGGCATCGCGACTACCCCAGCACAACGCGGACCGCGGAACAGCCCCAAGGGGTTCATACCGACTGTGACGACGCGCGTACAATCGCCGCGTGCAACGCTCCACCAGCCCCGTCCACCGCCTTACCCCGCAACTGGCGCTCATGGGCGGCATCATGGCCATCAGCCCGATGTCCGTGGACATGTACCTGCCGGCGTTTCCGGCCATCGCCCACGACCTGCACGCCACGGCAGCCGAAGTGTCAAACACGCTCGCGGTGTTCCTGTTGGCGATGGGGGTTGGGCAACTGTTCACCGGTCCGATAGCGGACCGCTATGGACGTCGACGCCCGTTGCTAGGTGGCCTCATCGGTTTCGCCCTCACCGCAGCGCTGTGCGCGGTGGCCACCGACATCGGCCTGTTCACCTTCGCCCGCGCGCTGGCTGCCCTTTCCGTTTGCATGACCTCCGTCTGCATCCGCGCCATGGTGCGGGACCGCTACGACCCCGTGGAAGGGGCCCGAGTCATGTCCATCATGATGTTGGTCAGCGGCCTAGGCCCGGTATTGGGACCCTTGGCGGGCAGCCTCATTTTGGCGGTGGGGCCGTGGCGGGCCATTTTCTGGGTACTGACGGCCGCCGGTTTTCTGTTCGTGTTGGGTGCACTCCGCACCTTGCCCGAGAGCCAGCCGCGGACAGCACGCAGTACGTTGGCCCCCGGCGCGGTGGCACGCGACTACTTGGTGTTGCTGCGCAGTCGGGACCTGATGGTGCCCTCGCTGGCGGCAGGGCTCTCCTTCTTCGGCGTGTTTGCCTATGTCGCCGGCACTCCCAGCGTGCTCATCGCCGCCCGCGGGCTCAGCCAGACCACCTATGGCCTGATCTTCGGCATCAACGCGCTGGGCATGGTGGTGCTTAGCCAGTTCAACCGCCGCTGGCTGACTCGCCACCACCCGCTGCGACTGCTGCGCCGCGCTTTGCGCGTTCAAGCTGCGGCCACCGCTCTGGGGCTGGGATTGGCCTGCTTCATGCCACTCCCCCTGCCGGTGCTCTGGGCCGTGCTGCTGTGCTACATCGCGCCGGTTAGCCTCGTGGGTGGCAATTCCACTGTGCTGGCCATGGCAAGGCACGGCCAACATGCCGGCAAGGCGGCCGCCGTCAATGGCATGATCACGATGGCGGTGGGCGGCCTTGGCGCCAGCCTGGTCGGCCTGCTGTACGACGGCACCGAGCGTCCCATCCTGCTGCTCATGTGCTTCGGCAGTCTTGGCGCCGTGGCGCTGGTGCACTGGTTACCGCCGGCGGCCGATGGCGCGCCGGCCGACGCCAACTAGACGCGCTGCTCCAGCAGAATACGCAACATGCGGCGCAGTGGTTCCGCAGCGCCCCACAGCAATTGGTCACCGCAGGTGAAGGCCGAAAGATATTCACCGCCCATCGATAGCTTGCGCAGGCGTCCCACAGGTACCTCGAGGCGCCCTGTCACGGCCGCAGGCGTCAGTTGACGCATCGAGGCCTCGCGCTCGTTAGGTACCACGCGCACCCAACCGTTCGCAGTGGCGAGCAGGTGTTCAATATCCGCGAGCGGTAAGTCTTCACGCAGCTTCAGGGTCATGGCTTGGCTATGGCAGCGCATGGAGCCCACGCGTACACAGAGACCATCGACAGGAATAGGAGCCGCGCTGGTACCGAGAATCTTGTTGGTCTCGACGCCACCTTTCCATTCTTCGCGGCTTTGACCATTGCCCAAATCCTTGTCGATCCAAGGGATGAGGCTGCCAGCGAGCGGCACACCGAAATTTTCCTGCGGAAAATCGGCGCTGCGGAGCAAGGCGCTGACGCGCGTATCGATATCGAGGATGGAACTGCGCGGGTCGGCCAAGAGGTCCGCCACGCTCGCATGGGCAGCACCCATTTGGCTGAGCAACTCGCGCATGTTCGCGGCACCCGCACCACTGGCGGCCTGGTAAGTCATGGAGGTCATCCACTCCACCAGCCCGGCGCGAAACAAACCGCCCAAGGCCATGAGCATGAGCGACACCGTGCAGTTACCGCCCACGTAGTCCTTGCCGCCGTTCGCCAGCGCCGTGTCGATGACCGGACGATTGACGGGATCGAGAATGAGCGTGGCAGCAGGCGCCATGCGCAGCGTGGAAGCCGCGTCAATCCAGTAGCCCGTCCAGCCCGTAGCCCGCAACGGGCCATGCACTGCTGTGGTGTAGTCGCCGCCTTGGCAAGAAATGATGGCATCGCAGGCAGCGAGCTGGTTCAGGTCGTGGGCGTCAGCGAGTGGGCCCACTGCACAGCCGACATCCGGGGCTTTGCCGCCCGCTTGGCTGGTGCTGAAAAACACCGGTTCGATGAGGTTGAAGTCGCCCTCTTCACGCATGCGGCCCAACAGGACCGAGCCGACCATGCCACGCCAACCAACAATACCCACCCGCAATGCCATGGAACTACAGCCTTCTGCCCAGAACCGGAAGGCAGCCATTGTACCCGAGCGGGTCAGGCAGCCTGCAGCGTGGCCTTGCGCAGAGGTTCGGGGCGACCGATGGCATAGCCCTGCACGAAATCAATTCCCATACGCCTCGCGGCTTCGAGCGCGGTAGCGTCTTCCACCTGCTCGGCGATGATGCGGAAATTCAAGGTCCGCGCCAGCTTTACCATGGCCGACACCATGGCCTGGCTGACCGGGTCGCGCGCCAAGTTACGAATGAAGCTGCCGTCAATCTTCAAGTAGTCGATGCCTAGCGTCTTGAGGTTGGCGAAGGCGCCCACGCCATTGCCGAAGTCATCGAGCGCAAAGCGGCAACCGATACCATGGAGCACCGCCACGAAACGGCGTGCGTGGTCGAGGTTAGCCACCACACTCGACTCCGTGACTTCGAAACAGAGTTGGTCCGGATGGATACCCGTCCGGTCGAGGACGTCCACCACATACTCGAGGAAGCCGGCATCGCCGAGCGTTTGGCCGGAGACATTGATGGCGAGACTACGACCCGGCGGCAACGACAACCGGCCAGCGGCCAGGGCCGTCAAGGCATCCTGTACCACCCAGCGGTCCAACAAGGACATCAGGCGATAACGCTCCGCGGCGTCCATGAATTCGCCGGGGAAGGCCAGCTTCCCGCCTTCCTCGGCGAGCCGCAGGAACACTTCCAGCGCTGGACCATCAGCAGTTTCAGGACCGGCGGCGAGGATAGGCTGCACATGCAATTCGAAACGACCATCGCGCAGCGCGTTCTGCAAGCGCTGCAGCCAATGAATTTCGCCGCGCTGACGAGCAGCGGCTTCATCGCGTGCCGAATAGACATGCACGGACCCGGCACCCGAACGCTTGGCTACATAGCAAGCGGAATCCGCGGCGCCCATGACATCTTCGAGCGTGCCGCTTTCGCGACTCACTTCTACCAAACCCGAGGAAACACCGACCTCGAAAATGCGGTCCTTCCAGACGAAGCGATGCTCCATGATGGCGCGCGCGAGGTTGCCGGCAATCTGCGTGGCCTTCTCGAGCGGGCAGCCCACCAGCAGCAAGGCGAATTCGTCACCGCCGATGCGGGCCACCGTGTCGCTGTCGCGCACGGATTCGCGTAGCAGGGTGGAAAGCTCACGCAGTAACTGGTCGCCAGCGTTGTGACCACTGACATCATTGACCGCCTTGAAGCGGTCCAGGTCGAGAAAACACAAGACATGGTGCTGGCCACCATGGCGCGCATTCTCCATAGCTTCTTGCAGGCGTCGCTCAAACTCGCGACGGTTTACCAGCCCGGTCAGCGCATCGTGGCTGGCCTGATACGACATTTGCCGGGCAATGCCACGCGCTTCAGTCACATCATGCAGTAGCACCACACAACCCTGCGGCTCAGGGCGGTCACTACGCAGTGGTGCCACCGTCAGTTCCACCATGCGCTCTGAACCGTCCTGCTTGCTCAACACCATGGCACGGCGCGAAGCAGTAATACGCGCGCCCGTCGTCAGGCACTGGCGCACGGGGTCCGCCAACATGCGACGGTCAGCCTCTTCCATCAACGGAGCGGCTTCCTCGAATGGACGACCAGCCATGTCAGCCAACGGCCGTCCGAGCAACTGTTCGGCCGCACGGTTGGCATAGTCGATGCGACCGGCAGGGTCGGTGGTGATGACGCCCGCAGACAGCGAGTCCAAAACCGTTTGACCCAAAAGTCCACCAGTTCCAGTGGCGCTCGACTGCCCCACGCGGGTCGGCAGCATGTCGACGGCCGTAAACAACACTGCCGGACCGCGGGCGAGGTCGACGCGGGTACCGGCCAACTCCATGCGCGACACCTGACCCTGCCGGTCCGTGACTTCCACCTCGTAACGCTCGGCGGCCGGCAAGCCGCGCAATCGTCGGGCGACGTTGTCCGCAACCAGTTCCGTGTAGTCAGGTGTGACGAATTCAGCGAGAGAGCGACCGAGAATGGCGGAAGGGCTTTCGCCCACCAAAGCGGCGAAACGACTGTTCGCCTGCACGATGACATCGGTATGCAGCACCACGGCGTCATGGACGCCATCCACCAACCGGTGGAAGAGTTCGCCGGCGTCCAGCACCTGCGATTCCAATTGCCGTTGGCAGAGGCGCGTCACCGCGCCGGCCACGGCGGAGAGGTCGGTGGCGTTCTCTTCAGCGAACTCAGGTAATTCGCCCACGGGCGTGGAGTCGATGGCATCGACCATGGATTCTGCAGACGCATGCCGACGGCGGCCGGCCCGCCATACAGCGAACAGCACCAAAGCCGCCACGACCAACGCGGCAGCGAGGCCCCACAAGGCCGGCTCCAGATAGTCCATCATCGACACGTCTCTGCCTTCCCTCGCACCACCTGAGTACATCGCCCGGTAGCGTCACGGCAAAAAAATCCCTTCACCCGCGAGAATACCGGACGCCATCGGCGCGCAGCGCCCGTATTAACCATAATCACCTTCGCGTAATCACGCGGTGCGACAGGGTTCGCTCGCGGGAAAACCGTCCGTGAAAACCGCAATCTGCTTGCCGCTGCCGCCGCTGCCCCGTAACCTATCGGATTGTCTGAACCCCGCCTGAGTTCCCGGTGAATCCCATGAATCTTGAAGCCACTCGCCAGCAGATGATCGCCCACCAGGTTCGCGCTTGGGACGTGTTCGATCAGGCCGTTCTCGATGCCCTGGCCGGCGTGCCCCGCGAACTGTTCGTGCCCGCGGCCTACGCCGCCGTCGCCTATGCCGATACCGACATCCCATTGGCCCACGGCGAGGTCATGCTCGCAGCCAAGTGGGTGGGGCGTGCGCTGCAGGCATTGGCCGTCCGTCCCGGCGAGACAGCCTTGGTAGTCGGTGCCGGGAGCGGTTACGTGCCAGCCTGTCTGGCCAAGCTCGGCGCACAAGTCAAAGCGTTGGAAATTCACTCCGATCTCGCCGTGGCCGCCCGGGAGAATCTGGCCAAGGCCGGTATTGGCGGCGTCGAGGTAGAGACCGCCGATGGCCTGTCGCTGCAGGAGCAGTCGCGCTACGACGTGGTGTTTGTCACCGGCTCGCTGCCCATCGAAGAGGAGCGCTTCCGGCTGGCACTGAAGCCGGGCGGGCGTCTGTTTGTCATTATCGGCGAAGCACCCACCATGGAAGCCATGCTGGTACGCCGCGACGCTGAACAGCGCTTCTCCAGCGAAATTCTCTTCGAGACCGTGGTCCCGGCGCTGGCCCATGCGCGCCGCCCCTCAGCCTTCCAGTTCTAGCTCTACCACCCGCGAGGTCGCTGCATGTCCACCCCCAGCGTCGGCGCCATGACGCCCACCGAGTTCGTCGCCCGCCAGCAAGCCGGCGGCAATTTGTTCCTGCTGGACGTCCGTGAACCGGCGGAAGTCGCCTCTGCCAGCGTCGCCGGTGCCGTGCATATCCCCATGGGCGATGTACCGGCCCGTCTCGCCGAGCTGCCGCGCGATCGCGAAGTGGTGGTCCTGTGCCTCGCCGGTGGTCGCAGCCTGCGCGTAGCGAACTTTCTCGCGGCACAGGGGTTCCAACCGGTCACCAACCTTACCGGCGGTATTACCGCTTGGGCTGAGGAAATCGGGCTCTAAGGTCTCGGCCAAACCGTCTAACCGTTCAATCATCGAAAGATAGGTGTTATGCTTAAGTACAACACCATATCGGTCAAGGGAAAGTCCATGAAGCGTCGTCGGTTCCCCACCCTGCTCTCCTTCGCTAGCGGCCTCGCCGCCGGCAGCGCCTTGCTGCTCACGGCGTCTTTGGCGCACGCGGCGGACCTCAGCGAGGTCTACCAACAGGCCCTGCGCAACGACCCGCAATTGCGCGAAGCCGAAGCCACCCGCCTCGCCGCGCTGGAATCCAAGCCGCAGGCGCTCTCGGCCTTGTTGCCGCAGATCAGTGTCGGCGGCAGCTACTCCAAGGACCAGTCGAATGGCTCGCAGGTGGTGTTCGACGGCCAAGCCTTCACCACGCGCTCCAGCGAATCAGACCTGTCCACGAAGGGCTGGGGCCTCACGCTCCGCCAGAGCCTGTTCAAATGGGATAACTGGGCGGCCCTGAAGCAAGCGGACGCGCAGGTGGCGCAGGCCGAAGCGGATTACCACACGGCACAGCAGCAACTGGTGCTGCGTACGGCGCAGGCCTACTTCAGCGTGCTGGCAGCCCGCGACACCCTTAACGCCGGACAGTCCGCGCTGGAAGCCATCACGCGCCAGCTCGAGCAGGCCGAGAAGCGCTTCGAAGTCGGCCTCATCGCCGTCACGGACGTGCAGGAAGCGAAGGCTGCGCACGATCAGGCAAACGCGACGGTCATCGCCGGCAAGCGCGCCCTGGCCACTCGCCTCGAAGAGTTGCGTGAACTCACCGGCGTAGCGGTAAGCGAATTGAAAGCTCCGGGCGATGACATGCCGCTCACCGCGCCGTCGCCGGCAGATGAGGAGCAATGGGTGCGTCAGGCCTTCGACCAAAATCTGGCGCTCACCTCGGCTCGCCTGTCAGCGGATGTGGCCCGTGAAGGTATCAGCGTCGCCAAGGGTGGCCACGGCCCCACCATCGACCTCGTTGCTCGCAAGTCGGGTTCCAACACCAACGGCGACACCGCTACCGTCACCACGCTCGGTACCTTGAACAACCCCATCGACACGAACTCCGATGCGGACAGCATCAGCGTGCAGTTCAGCATCCCGCTGTACTCGGGTGGCGCCACACAGTCGCGCGTGCGCCAAGCCGTTTACCGCCACCGTGCCAGCCGGGAGCGCCTCGAGCGCGTGGCTCGCGCCACGGAACGCGATGCTCGCGATGCGTACCTTGGCGTCACCAGCGAAATGGCACGCGTGACCGCACTGAAGCAGGCGGTGGCCTCTACGCAGGTGGCTTTGGAAGCTACCGAAGCCGGCTACGAAGTGGGCACCCGTACCGCGGTCGATGTGCTGGAAGCGCGCCGACGCCTGACCGACGCGCAGACGAACTATGCGCGCAGCAAGTACGACTACTTGCTGAACGTATTGCGCCTGCGTCTCGCCGCCGGCTCACTGGATGAAGGCGCGCTGACGCAAACCAACGCGCTGCTCACGCAGCCAGCGCCGGTCAGTCGATAAGGAAGTCGATAAGGCAGCCAACAAAGCCGCCTATAGGTCAGCCGATAGTCAGTCTATGGCCTCGAGAATGGCGCGTAGCGCCCCGCGATTGGCGTCCACCACACCCATCGCGGCCAGCCCGCGGCGTTGGCGCAACGCCGCATCTGCGGCGAGTGCTTGCAAACTGGCGCAGAGGCCAGCCGCGTCTTCCACCCATTCCAGCGCTCCGGTGGCGCACAATGCCGCCGCCACTTCCGGGGCATTGAAAACCTGTCGTCCGCTCAGCAACGGCAAGCCTAGCGCTGCCGGTTCCAGCAGATTGTGGCCGCCCACCGGCACCAAGCTGCCGCCAACGAAAGCGGCATCAGCTGCCGCATAAAGCGCCAGCAATTCTCCCAGCGTGTCGCCCAGCAAGACGGCTGTACTCGCAGCCACGTGCCCAGCTTCGCTGCGCGCGACGAACGGCAACCCTGCCGCCTGAATATTCACTGCCGCCGCCGCGAACCGCTGCGGGTGCCGTGGCACCAGTACCAGCAAAGCATCAGGCACGGTCTGACGCAGCAGACTATGCGCCGCCAACAAAATCTGTTCTTCGCCTTCGTGAGTGCTGCCTGCCACCCAGATAAAGCGCGCCGCCGCACCCGCCCACTGTTCCTGCCAAGCACGGCCCAAGGCGCGAGTTGCCGCAGGAACTTCCAATTCAAATTTGAGGTTACCCACTGCGCG
>CALPVO020000051.1 GCA_943327025.2 Janthinobacterium lividum | reverse complement strand
GCGAGCCTCCGGTCAGGCCAAGACTCTGCCAGCGGCCATGCCAGCAGCGCCAGCACCATGGGAGCCAGTTCGGCCCATGTCAGCACGTGTCCGGCGCCCGCGATGCGAGCCGCGGCGACAGCCAGCACCAAGAGGGCCAGAACGACGAAGCCCGCATCACGGCGCACCGTGGCGCGGAGGGCTACCAGGATGACGGCCCATGCAGCCAAGTGCCCCAGTAGGGCAGTCAGCGGCACACTGGGGTGTTGCCATAGCGGCCGGAGGCTGCGGCGCCACGCTCCCCACGTGCCGTTCCATTCGAATGGCGCCATGCGCGTGAACAGCCAGCAACTGACCAGTGCCAACGCTACTGGAGCAGCGCGCAGATCGATGGCACTGAACATCGGCCCCATGCGCTCTCCGGCGGCCCGCACGCCCAGCGACAGCACGGCGCCGGCGAAAGTGCCAATGCCGTTGAGCACCAAGTCCGTAAGGCTGGCCACGCGGAAGGGTTCCAGCAGTTGGAGTGTTTCCAGCGAGGCTGCCAGTAGCGTGCCTGCTGCGGTAGCCAGAAACGCAGTCCGCGCCGCGCTCCATTGGGTGGGAAGCGCAAACGACAGCAATGCGCCTAGCGGCAGGTAGAGCAGGAGGTTGGCCAGTACGTCAGCGCGCGTGGTACGTGCCCAGTCGAGTTGCGTCAGCAAGGCAATGAGGCTGCCTTTGGGGGGTACCACGAAGCTGAACGGGTAAAGCGAACCGTAGATGATGAGTAAGCCCACCACCAAGGTGAGCCAGCGCGCAATTCGGAGGTGGGTCTCTGCCGCCATGCTAGCCCCGCCGTTACGGGTCCAGACGGGTGATGCGGCCTTCGATGGCGGCGCTCACCGGGGCTGAAGAACGTTGGACCCAGGCGATGAGTGCGTCCAGATCGACGCCAACGACCGTCTTTTCCGTACCTTCCGCGAAGGCAGTGAAGAAGTCGCCACCATTCACGATGAAGTCGCTCGCCGCGACGGTATAGGTGGCTTGCGGTTCGACAGGGCGACCATCGTCCAGTCGCAGATCCAAAACCCTTGCGCCCCAAGGCAGTCTTGCATCCCACCGGTAACGCAGGCCTGAAGTCTTGAGCATCCGCCCCATATCCACGCGGGTGGTTGGGTCGTCTGGGTTCCACTGTTGTTCCAGCACGCGGCGTATTTGGTCGCCGGTCATGCGCAGGCGCATGACGTTGTTGCCAAAGGGCTGGATGCTGAACAGGTCTTCCCAAGTCACCGGGCCTACATCCAGATCTGAACGCAGACCACCGGCGTTCATGAACGCGATGTCGGCACCCGCCGCGGCGCGTTGCGCGTCGGCCACGAGATTGCCCATGGCGCTTTCCCCCGAACGGGCGGAAACGCGCGTGATATTGGCTGACGACTGCCCAAACACTCGCACCACCACATCGGCCACTTTGGCGTGCGCTGTGTCCACTTCCTTTTGCACTTTGGCGTCGGGCTTGAGGCCCGGTCCGGTATCGCCCCAAGTAGTGACGATACGTGAACGCTTCGCCACCACATCGCCGTTTTGACGGTTCACCAGCAGGTCGATTTCGCCGAGTGCCGTGCCGTACATGTAGGACTGCGTTACGAGCAACGGGTGCTTGCCGCTCCCGCGCACCAGCGCATTCGTGTACTTGTGGGTATGGCCGGAGACCACGACGTCGACGTCGGCATCGAGCCCCTTGAGCAAACCCAGCAGACGCCCGGCAACATCGGGGCTGTCCAACACGGCTTGTACTGGCTGCGAATACTGCGTCATGCCCTCGTGCAGCACGACGACGATGGCGCGCACGCCTTCTGCCTGCAGTTTTTTGACCTCGGCGTTAATGGCCGCCACTTCAGGCAGAAATTGCAGGTCGGCTGTGACGCCTGCAGGGACGATGGACGGCGTTTCCGCGGTGACGGCGGCAACCACGCCAATGCGTACGCCAGCCACCGGAATGATGACCGAGCGGGGCAGCAACGAGGATTGGTTGGCCACACGGTTGACGTTCGCGACGATGAAGGGCACCCGGGTGGCCGGATAGCGCTTCACCAACATGGGCCCCTTGGCGTGGGTGCCACCGTAGAGCATGCGCTCCAGTTCCACGGTGCCTTCGTCGAATTCGTGGTTGCCTACGGTGGCCACCATGCGGCAGTTCGTGGTCTGCGGGCGGTCGGGAATGGGCGCCGGCTTCAGCGGTGGGCACTTGCCCAGCGGCAGGTGCGCCAGGAAGGCGAAGGTGGGTTCGTCCTGTAGCAGAGCGGAAACGGGTGGCGAGCCACCAATCTGGTCGCCTGCGGCAATGATGACGGTGTCTTTTGGGGTTTGGGCGACGAGCGAGTCAATCCATGACTTCAGCACGGCGGCGCCACCCACGGGGCGGCCCGGTTCGCCGGGGCCACCGTTCACGAACTGCTTGGCTTCGATGCGGCCATGGAAGTCGTTGAAGGTGATGAGACGAACCCGCGCCGCCAGGCCGGCGCCACCTTCGGGCGAGACCCAAGAGACCATGGTGGCGGCTTGGTCGCGCTTCTCGATGTCGGTGAGCATGCCCGCCGATTGCGCGGCCGCTGTGGTGGCCCACAGCAAGCCGAGCAGGCTGGCCGACAGATTCAGGAGGCGAGGGGTCGTGGCGTAGGACATGGGCTCTCCGGGGTGCTATTGGAGTTTACTCCCGCCGCGGACGCGGCCACACTGCGCGCTTCGCCGTGGAGCCAGCAGCTACCCACGGCCATGCCATGGGGGCCTAACGCCCCGGAGCGGACAAGCGATGATCCAGACCCTGATGACCTGGTATGCCAATGAACTGGCCGACGGCGGCTATTGGCTGGTGGCGGCGCTGATGGCGGCAGAAAGTTCCATTCTCCCGGTACCTTCGGAACTGGTCATTCCGGTAGCGGCGCACGTGGCGGTGACCCGGGGCGGTATGACGCCCGAGGGTGTGGTTCTGGCGGGAACGATAGGCTCCTGGATCGGGGCGAGCATCATGTACTGGGGTGCCCGTCTGGTGGGGCGCCCGCTGGTGCTGCGCTTTGGCAAATATGTGCTGGTGCCGCCCCACAAGCTGGTGCAAGCGGAGGCTTGGAGCGACCGTTTCGGTGCCATGGGCATTTTCATTTCACGCCTGTTGCCGGTCATTCGGCACCTCATTGGTCTGCCCGCCGGTTTGGTACGCCTGCACTACGGCTGGTATTCGCTGGCCACGCTCGTGGGCGCGGGCCTGTGGTGTAGCGTGCTGACTTGGGTGGGCGTCAAGGCCGGTGAGGACCAAGCGCTGCTCCACGGCGACCTGACGCGGCTATCGCTGTGGTTCATTGGCGGAGCGCTCCTGCTGGGTGCGCTGTATTACTTCCTCGTTCATCGCCTCGCGCGCCGCTGAATCATCGCCAGCCGGTACGCTTAGGTGCCGCGCGGCTTCGCGCGGTGGGTAGCCACTGCCGTGCGTGGGTCGTCGGGCCAGTAGTGCTTCGGGTAGCGGCCTTTCAGTTCTTTCTTCACTTCCGCGTAGCCGCGTGACCAGAAGCTTTCCAAGTCGCGGGTGACTTGCACCGGGCGGTGGCCCGGCGAAAGCAGGTGCAGTACCAACGGGACACGCCCGCCGCCCAACCGGGGCGTAGCAGTCAGGCCGAACACTTCTTGCAAGCGCACCAGCAATGCCGGTGCGCTGGGCTCGGCATAGTCGATGGGGATGCGTGAACCTGAAGGCACCGTGAAATGGGTTGGCGCCAACTCATCTAACGCACGCTGCTGTGGGCCATCGAGCATGGCCTGCAACGCAGCATGCAAGTCGACGCGCGTGAGGTGCGAACGTCGCGAGAGGCCGTCCAGCCAAGGGCCCAGCCAGTCGGGTAGGTTTTCCCACAAGTGCGGTAGGTCTGCGGCGGGCCAAGTGGCCGCGTCCAGCGCGCCGTTGCGTAGATGGATGGGGCCACTGGCCAGCACATTGCCGATGAACGCTATGCGCTCGCGCAAGGCTTCGGCCGATTTGTTCCAAGGCAGCGCCGTTGGGCCAATGCTACGAATTCCGGCGAGTAGCCCCTGCCGCACTCGCTCCGGGTCTGACTGCCGCGCCTCGCGGCTGTGTAGCACTAGTGCGCCGAAGGTGCGCTCTTGCCGCGCCACCACGGCTTCTTCGCGCGCGTCCCACACCACGCGCAGGCCTTCGCTGACGCCGCTGGCCAATACGGTATTGAACGCCGCTTCGTCGAAGGGCGCGGCGAGACTGATTTCCGGTTCGGCATCGTTGGCGGTGCGACCCCCATCGAGTTGCGCTACCGCGAGCCACGGCTCTTTGCCGAGCGGTTCTCCCGGCGGCAACAGCGCGCCGCGTCCTTGTGCGAGTAGATAGCGTGCCGGGCGTCCGCCCACTTGCGTGCCATCGCTGTCTTGGTGGCGGCGTTGGGCCACACGGTCCGGGTACGCCAGTGCCACCAACAATCCAGCAGTCTCGTGAATTTCACGGAACGAAGCGGCGCCGGCGCGTTCGTCTACACGCAGCAACCGCCGGAACTGGCGCGACAACTGCCGCGCACTGCGCAGCGCATTGGCATCGACTTGGCCGGGCAGGCCACTGCCTTCGTTGGCGCGTTCCAGCCATTGCAGTCGGGTGCGCAGGTCGGCATCGCGTGGACCAGTGCGCGCCAGCACATCGCGTTCTGCCAGCAAGGCGGCCAGGTCCGCGGCGAGCGCGCCATGCCCGAGTTCTTGCCCGCGCAGCAGCATATGGGCGAGGCGTGGGTGAACGCCGAGCGCGGCCATGGCGCGGCCATGCGGCGTAATGCGGTGGTCGTTGCCGATGGCACCCAACCGGCCGAGCACCTCCCGTGCTTGGGCGAGCCCTGCCGGTGGCGGTGGGTCCAGCAGGGCCAAGGCGCTGGCATCTTGCACGCCCCAGCAGGCCAGTTCCAAAGCCAGGGGCGCCAGGTCTGCTTCCAGCAGTTCCGGAGCTGCAGCGGCAGGCAGCGTCTTGTGTGCTTCGGCGGTCCACAAGCGATGGCATTCGCCAGCGCGCGTACGGCCTGCCCGGCCTTGGCGCTGGTCTGCAGCCGCGCGCGAGACGCGGCTGGTGGTGAGCCGGCTCATCCCGCTCACCGGGTCGAAGCGCGCGCTGCGTGCCATACCGCTGTCGATGACCACGGTGACGCCATCGATAGTCAGCGAAGTTTCAGCAATGCTGGTTGCCAATACCACCTTGCGTCTGCCGGGCACGGCTGGCCGCACGGCGAGATCCTGTTCCGCTGCGGGCAAGTCGCCATACAACGGCCGCAAGTCCGTGTTGGGTGGCAGTCCGCGCTCTTGCAGGGCACGTGCGACGCGGCGGATTTCCGGGGCGCCGGGGAGGAACACCAGCAGGTCGCCTTCGCCCGGCTGTGCCAGCACCTCCAGTATTTTGGCTGTGACTTCGCGCAGCGGGTCGTCTGGCGCGCGCGGTGCGTAATGCACCGATACCGGGAAACTGCGGCCAGCAGAGGTGACCCGCGGTGCCGGCGTGCTGCTGCCACCGAGCAGGCGAGCCACGGCCTCGCCGTCCAGCGTGGCGGACATGACGACTAACTTGAGATGCGTGGCCAAAGTGCGCTGAGCTTCGAGTGCCAAGGCCAGCCCCAGGTCGGCATTCAGGCTGCGTTCGTGAAATTCATCGAAGAGCAGGACCGCGACGTCTTCCAGCGCGGGGTCGTCCTGCAGCAGTCGGGTGAGCAAGCCTTCGGTAATGACTTCAACGCGTGTGCGTGCGGACACCTGCCGGTCGAAGCGCATGCGGTAGCCCACGGTTTGGCCCACTGGCTCGCCGAGGGTGGAGGCCATGCGTACGGCCACGGAGCGCGTGGCGAGCCGCCGCGGTTCCAACATGAGGATGCGGCGGTCGCCGCGCCAAGGGGCGTCGAGGAGCGCCAAAGGCACCACGGTGCTCTTGCCGGCGCCGGGCGGGGCCTCGAGAACGACGGCCGGATGCTCTGCCAGAGCGGCCAACAGTGCGGGCAAGGCCTCGACAATCGGCAGGGCGGGCAGTAGCGTTCGCGACATGGTGCGTATTGTGAAGGGTTTGCAGCGGCTGCGGAGTGGTATGGCTTCGGCCATGCGTGGCGTGGCTGTGGCTGCCTTGTTGACGGGTTGTGGGGCAGGGCCCGAGCGTCTCCCTGCGCCGCCATCGTTGGAGGTGCCGGTACCTGCTACGGCGGTAACCCTGCCGCCAGTCGCCGCCGCGGCGCTGGCGCAGTTGGGCGTTCCTTACCGCTTGGGCGGCGCAGACCCTGCCGGGTTTGATTGCAGTGGGTTAGTGCAGTGGGCCTTCGCCGCTAATGGGGTTGCGGTGCCGCGCACCACCGAAGAGCAGTTCACTTGGTTTCGCCCCGTTCCACGTGAGGAACTGCAGCCCGGAAATTTGGTGTTCTTCCGCTTGCCACAGCCCCACGTGGGGATCTACTTAGGCGGGGGCGAGTTCGTGCATGCGCCTACCACGGGCCGTGCCGTAGAGCGCGCGCGGCTGGATTCGCCATGGTTCATTTTGAGTTTTGCCGGTGGTGGTCGCGCACCCTCTTTGTAAGAGGCAGCTTGCTGCCGACAGGAAGAGTCGCGAGCAAGCTCGCTCCTACAAGGATGCACAGGTCGCGTGCAAACTCGCTCTTACCGCGCGCGCTTGAATGCCTCGTAGCAAATGAGCTCGATATCCGGCGAGAGATAGCCGGCCTTCACGGGTTCCGTGCGCAGCAGGTCGGTACTGAGGTACTTCTTGTTGTCATCGCAAAAGATGGTGACTACTACTGCTTCTGGCCCAAGTGTTTCCTGCACTTGCAGCGCGGCCAGAAAATTGGCGCCGCTGGAGATGCCAAGGCCCAGCCCGAGTTGCGAGGCCAACTTCTGCGCGAGCAAGATGGCATCGCCATCGGCCACATCAATAATCTCGTCCAACTGGTCGAGCTGTACGATGGCCGGGATGAATTCGTCGGAGATGCCCTGGATGCGGTGCTGGCCCACTTTGCAGCCCGTGGCGAGTGTCGGCGATTCTGCAGGTTCCATCGGATGCACGCGAATGCCCGGGTAGCGTTCGCGCAGATAGCGGCCGGTGCCCATGACAGTGCCACCCGTACCCACGCCCGCTACGAACGCATGGGGCTTGAGGCCGCGCGCTTCGAGCTGCGCTGCAATCTCGGGGCCGGTCGAAGCGTAATGGGCATCGGCATTTGCGCCATTGGAAAACTGGCAGGGCAGGAACACGTTGCCTTGCTCACTGCGTAGTTGCTCCGTCAGCCCGATGCTGCCGAGGAACCCGCCTTGCTGTTTCGAAACCGGCTCGATGCGGGCGCCGAATGAGCGAATGAGTTGCACACGTTCTTGGCTCATCCAGTCGGGCATGTAGATGACCACCGGGTGGCCCAACGCGCGGCCGATGGCGGCAAACGCTATTCCCGTGTTGCCACTGGTGGCTTCGGCGATGGTGTCGCCGTGCTGCACTGCACCGCTGCGGTAGGCGCTTTCCATGATGTGGAGCGCCATGCGGTCTTTGATGCTTCCAGTAAGGTTGAGGTGTTCCGCCTTGGCATAGAGACGCCGCAGTTGGCCACGGAACCGGAAAGAAACTTCTAGTAGCGGCGTGTTGCCAACCATCTCGCGGATGGCGCCGAAGCGCTCGAGGCATTGGCGTGCGGTGAGGGCGATATCCATACGCCATTGTAGGCGTTACTGGCGTCGACCACGAAGCGAGCAGCGGAGGTGGCCCGGTAGAGCTCGGCGTCTTGGTCCAGTGAGGGTAAGCGGTCTAGAGGCCTTGTGGCATTGGCAAATCGGCGGTGTCTTCCGGTTGTAGCGGTGCAGCAGGTTCGTGGCCTTGCTCGCGTAACCAGCTCTGCAGTTGTCGCAAGTGTTGCGCCATGTGCCATGCGGTGCGCTCCAGCACGGCATCCAAGGGCTGTGCGTCGTAGTAAGTATCGAGTGTGGCGGGCAGTGTTGCGGCATTGCCTATCGCCAATGCTGTCCAGCGTTCCGCAGTGGCCTTGGCTTGTGCGGCAATATGCGCCGGGCTGCGCTGTACGCCTGCAGGTTGTCGTTCGAACCAGGCGTAGTCGAGCAGCCCGCCTTGCAAGGCGCAGAGTGTGGCTTCGGCAATCATGGGCACATGCCAAGCCAAGTCCGCCACGGCGCGGTCTTCGCGGCCCGGCCAGCGTAGTTCCAGCAGAGGCGTCGGCAGTGTGGCTGCTTCGAGTTGCGCTATTTTCAGAAAACGCGCGATGCGAGGAAGAGTGGTAGCCGGTGGCAGTGGCGCTGGTAGTGCCAGCAGGCCGAGGAAACGCGCCACATCATCGAGCGACTGCGCATAAACGAAACGGTCCCCGTGGCTGACCACGGGGACCGAGCGTGCGCCGAGGCGCTGGAGTTCTGCGAGCGCCGACGGCTGCTCGCGAACATTCACCGGGTAGAAAGCAAGGCCTGCGCCGGTGAGATATTCCTTCACCCTTTGGCAGCTGGAGCAACCCGGCTGCCAGTAGAGACGAAGTAGGCTCAGGCCTTTTTGATCCAAGACTTGCACCAACCCGCGGCGAGTACGTGCTTGCCGCCGAAGATGCTGCAGGGGCCCTGCTTGTCGGTAGCCTTCGCTTGGTACAGCGCGCAGTTGCCGCAAATGGCGCCAGCCTTGTACGCAGCGTCCTTGGTGGTCTTGGCGTTGGCCACGTAGCCGAGGGCCTTGGCAGTGGGGTCCTTGGCGGGGTCGACGAGCGGCAGCGCAGTGCCCGCATTGGCCTGCGTGGAGGCGACGACCACCGGGATGGCGGCCAGCGAAAGGAAGGCGCCCTTCAGCACCGTACGACGCGAAAGATTCTGCTCGCTCATGAAACAACTCCAGAAAACAGGTTGGACTTCGGAGGCAGGTACAGGGGACACCGTGCCGCTGGAAATATTTTACCGCTTTTGCAGTGCACTCCGGGGCGCGTATTTGTCCTGAACACGAAACACTTTGACCACTTCAGTAGAAATGGTTGCAGTAGTGAGCGGTTTATTTTTGGCTTAAATTGCAGCGAATGCGAATGATTCGCGTTTTCGATTTCCGAAGTTCAGTTGGCGTCCTGCTTGCCTTCTGATTGCTCGTCTTCTTCTTCGGGCGCATAGGGTTCGCGCAGGTCGAAGAGGTACGGTGCCGTGCCGTTGCCATCGGCGAACAACACATCACCCAGGAAAAAGGAGCCGAGCGGAAAGCCCATGCCTGCCGGGCGGAAGCGGGGGTCGTGCCTGAACATGGTCCATTCGCGCCATGCGGTTGCACGGACATCGAGTGCTGCCAACATGGTTGTGCTGTAACGGGTGCGCGCGCGGCGCGCGGCTACGGCGCCGGCTTCGCCAAACAAGGCGCGGCGCGCCAAGTGCAGTTCCCATGCGGCAACTTCCGGGCGCAGCAACTGAATGCGTGCCAATTCTCGGCCGACACGGCCTTTACGCTTCGCTGAGGTGGATGGTTCACGCATGGGAGATACTTTCCCACGAAGCCTGTTCCCGAAACCCCGAACCACGTCACGACATGACAGTCTCGTGACCAGATGGAGGATCAATTCAGCGTGTTTTTCGACGTTGCACAGCTGCTTGCGATAGCTGGTTTTACATATGCTGTCGTTGGTACGGTTTACCTCTGGTACGGGTTGGCCTGTGTACCCCGATTGGGTGATGTGGTCGTGCCTGCTGACTGCAGCAACTCCCAGCCATCGCGTTTGCCTGTGCCTCGCGTGTCCGTCATTGCGCCCGCCTGTAATGAGGCGGCGGCCATTGAAGCGGCTGTGCGTGGGTTTCTCGCTTTGGATTGGCCCCGGCTAGAAGTCATTGTCATCAATGACCGCTCGACCGATGGCACCGCAGCCGTGTTGCAACGGTTGGAGGCCGAGGGCGATGCACGTCTACGGGTGCTGACCATTGCCGATTTACCTACTGGTTGGCTGGGAAAGAACCATGCGAACGCACAGGGTGCAGCGTTGGCGCAAGGCGAATGGCTATTGTTCACCGATGCCGACGTGCAACTGCAGCCGCAGATACTCGCGAAGGCCATGGCGCACGCCGTAGCGGAGGGCTTCGATCACATTGCCGCGGCGCCGGAAGCGCGCTTGCCCGGCGGCGTGCTGTCGCAGTTCGCCTTGTACTTTGCCTTGTTGTTTTCCGTGTGGGCACGGCCGTGGGCGGCGCGGAACCCGCGCAGCAGGGCACATGTGGGTATTGGTGCTTTCAATCTGGTGCGCCGCAGCGTTTACGACGCTGCCGGTGGGCACGCTGCCGTGCGCCTGTGCCCTGACGACGACCTCGAGCTGGGTCGGTGCCTCAAGTTGGTTGGCGGACGGCAGGACTTTGTGTTCGCCAATGGCCTTGCCGCCGTGGACTGGTATGGCAGTTGGGGCGAAGTACGGCGCGGGCTGATGAAGAACCTGTTTGCCGGCGCGGGCTATTCGGTGCCGCTGGTGCTGGTGGGCGCCGTGGCCCAGTTGTGGCTGTTGGCCTGGCCCGTGCCGGCGCTGCTACTCACCAGTGGTCTCACTTGGTGGCTGAACCTTGGCATTCTTCTAGTGCTGGGGGCACAGGGCTGGTTCGCGGCCCGATGCTTTGGCGGCCGCCGCTATGGTGGCTGGCTGTTGCCGCTCTTTGCCGTGTTTGGCAGCTACCTCATGCTGCGGTCCATGGCCTTGGCGCTCGCGAACGGCGGTATCGAGTGGCGGGGCACCTTCTATTCATTGGCGGAGTTGCGGGGTTTTCCACGACGCGGAAAGTAGTAAGCAAGGCTTATTAATAATGATAAGCTTGGCTTATGAATTCCCCGGACCCTGCCGCCCAGACCCTGCCTTTTGCACTGACGGTCTATGACGTTGCGCGCTTCATGCGCCGCGCTGTGGATGCGCGCGTGCGCACCTTGGGCCTGTCCATGGCCCAGTGGCGGACGCTGGCGCACTTGTACCGGATGGAAGGCTGCCGGCAGGCGGCCTTGGCTGAGGTCTTGGAAATCGCCCCCATCACGTTGGGCCGCCTTTTGGATCGCATGTGTGCGCAGCGCTTGGTGGAGCGCCGCCCTGACCCGGGCGACCGTCGCGCCTTTCAGTTGTACCTGCTGCCGGCGGCCCGCCCGTTGCTCGACGATGTGCGCAGCCTTTCCATCAAGGT
>CALPVO020000050.1 GCA_943327025.2 Janthinobacterium lividum | reverse complement strand
GATCGCGCCCTGCAATTGGACCCGAAAAAGCCGGAGGCGCTCTACGCACGGGCCAATCTGGCGGTGTTGCGTAACGACACCGCAGGGGCGGAACAGTGGCTGGCGAAGGCTGCGGCTGCCGCACCGAAAGCGCTGCCGCCGCGTATTGGGTTGGTGCGTCTGGCGCTGGCCCGTGGCGATGTCCCTGCTGCCGAAAAGCGTTTGAAGGAATTGCACGGCGTGGCGCCGGCGAATGCGCTGGTCGTCGACATGCTCGAGGCCGAATGGCTGGAAATGAAGGGCGACCGCAGCGCAGCACTGTCGGCTTGGCAGCACTTGGCAGAGGCCAACCCGAAATCCGCAGAGATTCAGGCGCGCTTGGGCGCAGCGCTGGTACGCGCTGGCAAGTTGGCCGAGGCGAAGAAGCGGGTGAAGCAGGCGGTTGCTGCCGATGGTGCGAACGTTGCAGCGCTGACGGCTTCCGGTGACTTGGCCATGCGCAATGGCGATGCCCGTACCGCCAGTGAGGTCTACGGCCGCGCCGTGGCGCTGGCTCCAAGCCGTTCCTTGGCCATTCGTCAGTTTGCGGCCCTGCGTGCCTTGCGTTCAGCGCAGGCGGACCAGCCCTTGCGTGACTGGCTGCAACGCCGGCCCATGGACTTGACGGTACGGCTGGCCCTCGCGAATAGCTTGGAGGAGTCCGGCAAGCTCGCCGAAGCGACGGCCGAACTGGAACGAGTATTGAAGGACAAGCCCGGGCATCCTGGGGCCGCGAACAATCTGGCGTGGCTCAAGTTGCAAGCGGGCGATGTCCAAGGCGCCTTGGCGCTGGCGAAGACGGCCGTGGAGGCAGCGCCCCAACAGTTCGAATTTGTGGACACCTACGCCACGGCACTCGCCAAGGCGGGCCGTTCTGCTGAAGCGAAGGCCTTGCTCCAGCAAGGGCAATCGGCGCAGCCCAAGGACAAGCGTTATGCCGAGAGATTAGCGGCACTCGGCTTGCGCTAAGCGCGCGCTGCAGCTTCCTCGGCGAGGCTGGCCCGCAGACCCGCGGCGCAATTCGGGTAGTGGGGTTTGAACCCCAATTGCTCCCTTAGCCGCCGCGTCTCCACGCGGCGTGCTTCCATCAGGAACGACCACGCCTCGGCACTCAAGCGTGGGCGCGCCAATTCATCGGGTAGCACCGTTGGGGCGGGTAGCCCCGTCAGTTGTGCCAGTTGTTGCAGATAGGCGGCGGTGCCTGTGTCATCCCCATCCCCCACATTGAACAGCGTATTGGCAGCTGCAGGGTGCAGTAGGGCCAGCCGTAGTGCTTGTACCAAATCGTCCACATGGATGCGGTTGCCGGGGCGCGCCAGCGCCGCTTGCGGCAGGGGTTCGCCACGGCGCAGGCGATCGATTGGCAGCCGTCCCGGCCCGTAGATGCCCGGCACGCGCAGCACGGTCCACTCCACACCCCTAGCGGTACAGGCGCTGCGCAGTGCCGTTTCAGCCGCGAGCCTGCGTCGGGCACGTGGGGTGGCAGGGTTGGGGGCCGTGTCCTCGTTCACCGTGCCGCCGCCGGCATCGCCATAAACCCCGGTGGTGGATAAATAAACGATGCGGCGTAGTTTGGTTGCACCGCTCAACAGCGCACTTAACGTGTATTCCAGCCTGGGGTCGGTCTCACCGGTGCCCGGCGGCGGCACCAGATAAGCGAGGTGCGTCCAGTCGCTATGCGCCGGCAGCGGCGCTTGCGCGTCCAGATTCCAATCGGCCGAGCGCCAAGCGGTAACACTGCTGAAAGCGGCCTGGCCGCTGCATTCCGCGTTGCTCGCCGCCTCAGCGCGGCA
Organism: Janthinobacterium lividum; assembly: GCA_943327025.2. Classification (GTDB taxonomy): domain Bacteria; phylum Pseudomonadota; class Gammaproteobacteria; order Steroidobacterales; family Steroidobacteraceae; genus CAIOHZ01. Next base: position 9,417 of record CALPVO020000050.1, on the reverse strand, counting down.
CTCCTCGCTGACCATTTTCAGGAAGCGCTGGCCGGTGTAACCGGCGCCCAGCAGCAGCAGTTTCGACAACGAATCGACCATGGGGAACCTTGTCCAGTGCAAGCCACTTCACGCGACCAGTGCGGTTTACATTAGCATTGGCGTCCCCATGAATACGCCGCCCCCCGCTACTGTCGTTTTCCATCCCCGTACCGAGCCCGTGGTACTGGGTGCCGGCGAGACTTTGCTGGAGGCGGCGCAGCGCACGGGTCTGCGGGTGCCGCACAGTTGCCGCGGCGGTAATTGCGGCAGTTGCCGCATGACACTGCTGGCGGGGGCCGTGGACTATCCGCGCTTTGCGCCGCTCACGCCGCCGGGGCTCATTGGCGCCACGCCTGGGCTGGCCCCCGGTGCCGTGGAAGTCCTCGCTTGTCAGGCCGTGCCGCGCGGTGACGTGCAGGTGGAGCCGCGCGAGTTGCGCCGTGCGGGCGAAGTGGAAGTGAAGAAACTGCCCTGTCGCGTGGCGCGCTGCGAGACCCTGTCGCCGGGCGTGCTGGGCCTGTGGCTGCGGCTGCCCGCTGCAGAGCCGCTGGAATTCCACGCCGGCCAGTATGTGAACCTGTGGCTGGGGGATGGGCGTCAGCGCAGTTTCTCTATTGCCGCGCCGCCCCACGCCAGTGCGCTGGTGGAAGTGCATATCCGTGAGTCGGCCTCCATGACAGCCAGTGGTGTGTTGGCCACGCTGCACGAAGGCAGCTTGCTGACCATCGAAGGCCCACATGGCGTGCTGGGCAGCGAAGTGGACACGGGTGCAGCGAACCACGGTACGGCCAATAACGCCGCGGCCGAGAAGGCGCCGGTGGTGCTGGTCGCCGGCGGCACTGGCTATGCCCCCATGCAAGCCTTGTTGTGGCACTGGCTGGAGTCCGGCACGCAGCGGCCCGTGGTGCTTTACTGGGGCGTGCGCGCGGCGGAAGACCTCTACCGTGATGCATGGCTGCGTGAGCGTGCGGCGCGTTTCACGCAGTTCCGTTATGTTCCTGTGCTGTCGGCCGCTGCTGAAGCAGACAGTGCCGATTTACGCCGTGGCTTCGTGCACGAGGCGGTCCGCGCGGACTGGCCGGCTTTGTGTGCCGGTGGGTTTACGCCTGAAGTAGTGGCGGCTGGCCCGACGGTGATGGTGGAGGCACTGCGCCTGGCGTTGTCGGAGCTGGCGGCAGCGGGCTACCCCGTGGGGCCACTGACCTGCGACGCTTACGGCTGAAGCAGCCGCGTTGGGTGCCGCCGGGCGGCGGGAATTCGCCTACGCTGAAGTCCGCGGCATTTGGTGTTTCCACCAGAACGCCAGTGCCGCCACGAGGCCGGCATCATCAGGCCGGTCGGCCACCACCACGGCACCCTCGTAACCCAGTTCCCGCACGCGTTGCCCAATGCGCCGGCTGCCCGCCAACCAAGTGATGCCGCTGAGGCATGAGGCATCCGGGAACAAGCGCAAGGTGTTGTCGAGCAGTTCACTGCTGGTAGCGGTCACTACGTGCAAAGCGCCGTTGGCTAGCGCCTGTTCAGCCAGCGCTACCTGCTCGATGAGTAGCGCGGTGGTGGGCGGCAGTACGCGACGGTAGACGTCGGCATAGTGCACCTTGGCGCCACGCGCGTGCAGCGACTGGGCCAGATGCTCGCGGCCACCTTCTCCGCGCACAATCAAGATGCGCTCGCCTTGCACCTGCTGCAGTTCCGTGGCGGCGAGCAGCGTTTCGCTGTCGTAACTGCCCCCGGGAGGCAGCGCCACCGTGTGGCCAGCGTCGGCCAGCGCCTGCGCTGTGGCGGGCCCAATGGCGAGAATTTCCGGCGCGGGGCCGCTGCTGGTGCGTAGTGCCTCCAGCAGAAAGACGCCATACGTCACGGCGTTGGCACTGACGAAAATGATGCGCTGGTAATGATCGAGCGGGCCAATGGCGGCGCGATGCCCTGCGGCATGACCGAGCGGTTCAATGGTCATCGCCGGTAGTCGCCACACCCTAGCGCCGGCGTCGGTCAGTTGTTGGCACAACGGCTCGGCTTGTGCCGCCGGCCGCGTGACCAGCACGCCAAGACCGGCCAGAGGCAACGGCGGCGGCAACGGAGAGGGTGCGACGGCCACGGTGCCTAGTGCTCGGCGGCGCGAGCCGCCTCCAGCAAGTCGCCAGCGCCGGCTGCCAGCAGTTTTTCGGCTAGGGCGACGCCCAAGGCTTCGCCGTTGCCAAGCGCAGTACGTAGGGCGGTGGTATCCGTCGCCGTCAGTGCAAGCGTGCCGTTGTCCGTTACGCTGCGCGAGCCATCGGCCGCGCCGACGAGCCCTTGCAGGCGCAGCGTATTGCCTTCGAGCACGGCGTGGCCCGCGATGGGCGACTGACAGCTACCGGCAAGACGTGCGGAGAAGGCGCGTTCGGTGGCCAGACACAAGGCTGCCAGTGCGTCGTCCAGACAAGCCACGGCGTTGCGGGTGAAGGCGTCGTCGCTGCGGCATTCGATGCCGATGATGCCTTGGCCGACGGCCGGCACGAGCAGCGCCGGGCTGAGGTGCTCCGCGATGCGCGCGGAAAAGCCCAAGCGGTCGAGGCCTGCACAAGCCAGCAAGATGGCGTCGAATTCGTTCGCGTCGAGCTTGGCGAGGCGCGTGTTGACGTTGCCGCGCAGGGGCTGCACGACGAGGTCCGGCCGCAGCGCACGTACTTGGCACTGTCGCCGCAGGCTGGCAGTACCGAGCTTGGCACCGTGCGGCAGGTCCTGAAAGCGAGCAAAGTGGTTCGACACAAACGCATCGCGCGGATCCGCGCGTTCCAGTGCCGCGGCTAGGCACAGGCCGTCCGGCAAATCGGCAGGCATGTCCTTCATGGAATGCACCGCAAGGTCCGCGCGGCCTTCCTGCAGGGCCACTTCCAGTTCCTTGATGAACAGGCCCTTGCCGCCTACTTGCGCGAGCGTACGGTCGAGGATGCGGTCGCCCTGCGTCACCATGGGTAGGAGTTCGACTTCGAGTCCTGGGTGGGCGGCACGCAGGCGTGCGGCAACGTGTTCGGCCTGCCAGAGCGCGAGAGCGCTGCGGCGGGTGGCAATACGCAGGAGTTTCATGGGCAGTGAGTTTCTCACAGCGGCGACTAGCCACCCAACCGACGCAGTACTTCGGCTGACAGGCGTCGGCTCGCATCGAGGGTGAGGCCGCCGTGGCGCAGCGTCAGCGTCAGTCCGCCATCGGCCGAGCGTGTGGCGGTAGCGATGGCCGCTGGCACCACCAAAGCGTTGCGGTGTACCCGCAGAAAATAGGTGCCATGGGCGGTTTCCAGTTCGCGCAGCGAGTGGTCGCTGAGGAACTCGCCTTGGGTGGTGTGCAAAGTGACGTACTTCTGGTCCGCCACGCAGGCGAGCACTTCGCCCAAAGGCACCAAGTGCCACTGCGTGCCGTGGGCCGTTTGTTGCCTAACGGTGATGTGTCCGGGGGTCGTCACGGGACGCGCAGGGTCGCTGGTGGCCGGGGCATGGGTTGCCAGCGCGTTGTTGGCCTCTGGCAGGCCGGCATTGCCGAGGCGTTGGGCGAGCGTGGGGCGTTGGGCACGTGCCAGCGCAGCGGCCAGTTTCTCGCGGCGTACCGGTTTTAGTAGATAGGCACTGGCGGCGGTATCGAAGGCTTCCAGTGCATGTTGCTCGTAGGCCGTGACGAAGATGATGGCAGGCGGCAAGGGGAGTTGTGCCAATTCGCGGGCCGCCTCGAGGCCGTCCATTCCCGGCATGCGTACGTCCAGTAGCACCACTTCCGGAGCGAGCACTCCCGCTTGCTCCAGCGCCTCGCGGCCGTTGCCTGCTTCACCCACCACCAAGATGTCGGGAATGCCGGCGCAGAGTTGCCGCAAACGCTGCCGGGCCGGTGGTTCGTCGTCAACGATGAGCAAGCGCAGGGGCGTAGTTGACATGGTTTCAACGGTTGCCAGTGAAGGGCCAGCACAAGCGAGCGGTAAAGCCCGTCGTTGAGGCAGTGGTCTGCAGACTGCCACGGCCGCCATACAACAGCGATAGCCGCTCGCGGATATTCGCGAGCGCTTCTTGGTGTCCAGTGTGTAAGGGCGCGGGTGCATGGACGGGGAGTGGGTTGGCGACTTCAAGCCATGCCAGTTGGCCATCGCTGCCGCCGGCGACCGTAATGCAGCCACCCTCCGGCAGGCGTTCAATGCCGTGGTAAACCGCATTCTCCAGCAGTGGCTGCAACATCAAGGGCGGCATGGGCACGCTGGTGTCCAGCGCGGTGAGGTCCCAGTTCACCTGCAGGCGGCTGCCGAGGCGCTCTTGTTCCAGACGCACGTAGGCTTTGGCCACTTCCAGTTCGGTGGCTACCGTGGCGACCATGCGCTCCGCCGCTAGGCTGGCGCGGAACAGGTCGGCCAGGTCTTCCACGGCGCTGGCGGCGCGTGGGCTGTCGGTGTCCGCCAAAGCGGCGATGGTGTTGAGGCTGTTGAACAGGAAGTGCGGGCGGATACGCGCCTGCAATGCGGCCACTCGCGCGCGGCTTTCCGCTTCCACCTGCAAGCGCCATTGGTGCGCCACGTAGAGATACCGCAGCAGCAAGCCGCCGGCCAGTAGCGCGAGCAGCACGTTGCGCAGCACGAAGGCGCTTGGGGCCAGTTCTGGGCCGTTGCCGCTCGAACCGCCGCCCCACACGCCCGGCAAGCCACTGCCGGCGAGGCCGTGCAGGCCCAGAGTGGCAGCACCCCAAGAAACCAAGGCCGTGACGCCTGCCAAGACGCCGAGTGCTGCCAGCGTTTCCGCTGTTGCACCGCGTGCAGGCAAGCGGCTGCGGCGCAGTGCGCACCACAGCGCCGCATTGCCAAGAGCAATCCAGAGCAGTAGCCAGCCCGTGGCGGCGAGGTCCGCCCAGAACGCTATGTCGGTGCCCGGCGCGCGCCGGGCCAAGGTGAGGATGAAGGCCAGCACCGCCGAGGCGAGCACCAGCAGCAGTACCGACCGAGGCAGGCAGAGGTCGGGCAAGTAGCTGCCACGGGGCGGGGCAGGTTGTCGGTCGGCGCGCGGAGCCGACGGCTCATTCACGGAACAAGGCGTCCTTCAGCACGAACAGCGAGCTGATGTCGTCATCCGCATGGCCTTGTGCCACCAGTTCCGCGTATTGCGCCAGCGTGGTATCGACCACCGGCAGCTGCACGCCATGCCGGGCCGCCATGGCTTGGCAGATGCGCAAGTCCTTCGCATGCAACTGCACACGGAACCCGGCGGGATAAAGGTTGGTCACCATGTTCGGCGCGCGGTTCACGAAGTACCACGAAGAGCCGGCGCCTTTCCCCAGGGTATCAATGACCTCCGGTAGCGGCAGACCTTCCGCCTTCGCGAAAGCCATCGCTTCCGCCACGGCCTGGATGATGCCGGCGCACATGATCTGGTTGGTGGCCTTTGTGGCCTGGCCGTAGCCGGTGGGCCCCAGATGGCGCACGGTGGCGCCCATGGCGGCGAGTGCGGGCTGTGCCGCAGCGAAATGTTCTGGCGTGCCGCCCACCATGATGGCGAGGCGTGCATCGCGTGCCCCTTCAACACCACCGCTGACGGGGGCATCGAGGAAGCCGGCGCCTACTGCAGCCAGACGGCGAGCCGCTTCACGCGCGGTGTCGGCGGAAACCGTCGAGCAGTCCACCACCACGAGCCCGGGGTGAGCGCCGGGCAGCAGTGCGTCGATACAGGCCAGGACATCTTCGTCCGCCGAGACGCACAACACTAAGACTTCGCACAGGCCAGCGAGTTCTGCCAGCGATGCCGGCGCGGCGCAGCCGGTTTCTGCGGCAAGGGCGGTGGCGCGGGCCGTGGTGCGGTTCCACACACCGGCGAGCAAGCCAGCGCGGTGGAGATTGCGCGCCATGTGCGCGCCCATGGCGCCGAGACCTACAAAGCCAGTGCGCGGGGAATCGGAGCCGTTCATTGGGATTTGCAGGCAGTGTCCATGTCGCGTTTGGCATTCACGCGGACGGTGGTGAGTTCGGCGTCGGTCAGGTACTGCCGTTCTTTGTCGGGCCCGGGCTTGAACAGCCGCTGCGCCGTCAGGTAGGTTTGGTAGCGCTCGCGGGCGTCGTTGCAGAGGTCTGCCTGCGTCTTGTTCAGGTCTTTCTGCACTTGCCGCGCCGTGGCAGCGTCGTCAGCGGCGCTGGCCGCGGCGGCGCCATTGGCGGTGGTTGTCGCGGGCTGCGGCGCGGGCTTTGCGGCGGGTGGGGTGGCCCGGTCTTGCTGGACGCGGATGAGTTTGGCGCCCGGCGGCGGCGGACGGTCGGAGGCGAACTTCTGGCCGTTCAGGGTCCATTCGTAGATGGTGCCGGCGACAGCGGCAGGGGCGAGCAGCGCACCGCCGGCGGTGAGCAGCAGCGCGACTGAAGTGACGGAGGCAGCAACCAACTGGCGGAGGGCCATGGCTTAGATCGCCTGTTCGTCGGTTTCGCCGGTGCGGATGCGCACGATGCCGGAGAGGTCGCTCACGAAGATCTTGCCGTCGCCAATCTTGCCGGTGCGCGCCGCCTTCACGATGGCATCGATGACGGCGTCGACGCGGCTACTTTCCACCGCAATTTCCACCTTCACCTTCGGCAGGAAATCGACGACGTATTCCGCGCCACGATAGAGCTCCGTATGCCCCTTTTGGCGACCGAAGCCCTTCACTTCCGTGACCGTGATGCCCTGAATGCCGAGTTCGGCGAGGGTTTCGCGGACATCGTCCAGTTTGAAGGGCTTGATGAGAGCGGTGACGAGTTTCATGGCGAGCAAACCTCCGGCCGTTGCCTGTGCAGGCTGGCCATCTGTTTTCGGGAATTCTAAGCCTCAAGGATAGGCGAAAAATTTGTCGATGGAACTGGAACTTTCCGAACGTGCTGTCGTCTCAATCGACAGAAGCCGTAAGGTTTCTGCCTGCGCCTTCCCTGCGTGGGTATCGGCGGTCAGCCTATCCCCCGACCGTCGATTACTGGCCCGGCGGTATCCCCGCCGGGCATTTTCTTTTCTGCTTCACGCGTTGCAGGCGCGGCGTACATGGCGCGCAGTACTTTGCGGGCCTCGTCCACGCCCTCTTTGCTCAGTGCGGAAAACAACTGCGCCGTGGCCCGGCCCGCCGTTTCCGCCTGAATGCGCCGCAAGGTGGGCAGTGCCTCGTTCCGGCTGACCTTGTCGCACTTGGTAAGCATCAAGTGCACCGGCAGGCCGCGCCCCGCCACCAGTTCCATCATCTGAATGTCTTTCTCGCCCAAGGGGCGGCGCACGTCCATGACGATGAACAGTCCCTTCAGACTTTGGCGCTCGGCGAAATACTGGGTGAGCAGGCGCCCCCAGTGGTCTTGCATGGCGCGCGGCACCTTGGCGAAGCCATAGCCCGGCAGGTCCACCAAGCGGCGGTTCGCTTCCAACTCGAAAAAGTTCACCAACTGCGTCTGCCCCGGCGCTTTGCTGGTGCGTGCCAGGCCGTGCCGCTGGGTGATGAGGTTGATGGCGCTGGACTTGCCGCTGTTGGAACGCCCGGCGATGGCCACCTCGCCGCCGGTTTCGGGGACGAACTGGTCCGGGGCGTTGGCGCTCTTGATGAACCGGACATTGGGAAAGGCGGACATGGTGGTAAACTTCGCGACTTTGACGCGCGCAGTGTACTCCTGTGCCTTGCGCGTAGCCTGCAGACCGCCCCTTGGGAGTCCGTCGATGAAGAATTGGTTCGCGCTCGTTCCGGTGGCCTTGGCCACTGCCCTGCTGTCTGCCCCTGTGGTTGCCGGCCCGGCCGGTACCGCTGAGGCGGGTGCCGCCAAGTCTGCGGTCTGCGCGGCTTGCCATGGCGCCAACGGCAATAGTGTCAACCCGGAATGGCCCAACCTCGCCGCTCAGCACAAGCAGTACATCGCCCAGCAGTTGGCCGCGTTCAAGTCAGGCGCGCGTCCCAACGCCATCATGATGGGGCAGGCGGCTGCGCTGTCCGAGCAGGACATGGCCGATCTCGGCGCCTACTTCAATTCGCTAACCCTGACCGGCGGCGAGGCTGATGCAGCTCTGGTGGCGCGTGGGCAAACCCTCTACCGTGCGGGCGATGCCGCCAAGGGCATTCCTTCTTGCCTGGGCTGCCATGGTCCGGCCGGTCGCGGCAATGGTCCGGCCTTGTACCCCGCGCTGCGTGCGCAGCATTCGGTCTACGTGTACAACCAGTTGAAGGGCTACGCTGGCGGCACTCGCTACGGTGCCCCGGTAGCTGGCGCGCCCGTTCAAGTCCCCGCTGGTGCGGCGATCATGAACGAAATCGCCGGCAAATTGTCCGATGACGACATGAAGGCTTTGGCGGCTTACGTCCAAGGTCTGCGCTGAATTTTCTGCCGGCTACCGGAGCCTCCGCCATGCGCCTGAATCGCTTGTTGCCGTTGTTTGTCGTTTCCCTGCTCGCCGCCTGTGGCGGCTCGGCTAACCAGCAAGGGGCCGTGCCTGCGGCACCCGCTGGTATTGAAGCCCCTGCGGCGCCGGTGGCACAGCCCGCTGCAGCGCCGGCTACATCCGCCGTCCAGCCGGGCGGTGAAGCGATTGAGGCTGCGGTGGATGCCCTCAGCCCCGTGGCGTCCGCTGTCGCTGCTACCACGCCGCCCGCGGCGGGCGTCAGTTCCAGCCGTTGGGCGCTAGGCAAGAACTACAACCAGTTGGTTCCCGCCCAGCCGACGGACAGCCCGGCTGACAAGGTCGAGGTGGTCGAGGTGTTCTGGTACGGCTGTGGTCACTGCTACCACTTAGACCCCTACCTCGAAAACTGGCGCAAAAAGGGCCAGCCTGCCTACGTCAATTTCCGGCGCGTACCGGTGATGTGGAATGACGTTAACCGCCAGCACGCCCGTCTTTTCTATGCGCTGCAGGCGCTGGGCAAGTTGGACCAACTGCACACGGCGGTTTTCCGCGAGATTCACGCGAACGGCAACATGTTGGCCGACCAAGACCCGGCCAAGGGCGAAGCGCTGCAGGTAGCCTTCCTGAAGTCGAAGGGCATCTCTGCCGCGGACATCAAGCGGGTTTATCGCTCGTTCCCGGTGGAAAGCAACTTGCAGCGCGCAGAAGTGCTGACACGTCGCTATCAGGTAACGGGCGTGCCGATGGTGGTCGTTAGCGGCAAGTACACCGCCGATGTCGGTAGCGCGGGTGGCGAGCAGCAGTTGCTCGACCTCATCAATGACCTCTCCGGCGGCGCTCGCCGCCGCTGAGGCGGGCAGCGCACGGGTCTTCCCGGCCATCCTTCTTTCACGCAGGCCCGCCCCTCCGCGGGCCTTCGTTTTTGTGCAAGCCAACCTTCACCGGGTCGTGGTAAAACAGCCTCATGTTCTCCTGCTACATCCCTAACCCCACCGGCCTCACGCGGCTGGACAACCAGCCGGCCGTCGTGCCGGCGGATGCGCTGTGGGTGGACCTCCT
>CALPVO020000049.1 GCA_943327025.2 Janthinobacterium lividum | reverse complement strand
CCCGATCCTGCCGCCATGCTCGGCCAAGCCCAAGTGCTCGTCGTCGACGACAGCCGCTTGATGCGGCTCGGGCTCATTCGCGCGCTCAAGGAACTGGGTATTCAGACTATCGCTGAGGCCGGCAATGGCCGCGAGGCCTTGGAGAAGATCCGCGAGACCTCCTTTGACCTCATGCTGCTCGACATCGAGATGCCGGAGATGAATGGTCTGGAATTGCTACAGGCCATGAAGGATGAGCCCGCGCTAGGCCGCGTGCCGGTTATCGTCATCTCCAGCTCCGAACAAATCGATACGGCCGTCCGCTGCATCGAGGCTGGCGCCGAAGACTACCTGCCCAAGACGTTCAACCCCACGCTGCTGCGCGCGCGCGTTACCACGTCCATCGACAAGAAGCGGCTGCGCGACCTCGATGCCCGGCGCGTCATCGAACTGCAGCGCGAAAAAGACCTGCTTGAGCAGACGCAGCGCCGCCTAGACGAGGAACTCGCGGAGGCTATGCGCTACATCCGCTCCAGCCTGCCCGAGCCCACCACCTCACCGCTGAAGATTGACTGGTTTTATCAGCCGTCCACGGAACTCGGCGGTGACGCCTTTGGTTACCACTGGATTGACGACGACCACTTCGCGGTCTACCTGTTGGACGTTTGCGGGCACGGTGTGGGGGCTTGCTTGCTCGCCGTCACGGCCATCAATGTCATACGTTCAGGGTCGCTGCCGGGAGTCGACTTCCGCGATGCCGCCGCCGCGATGGGTGGCATCAGCAATGCGTTCCTGTGCGAGAAGCACAACGACATGTACTTCACCCTCTGGTACGGCGTGTACCGCAAGTCGACCCGCACGCTCAGTCATGCCAGCGGCGGGCATCCGGCTGCGTTGTTGCTTTCGGCGCCCGACGCGGCTGGACAATGCACCAGCGAACGCTTGCGTTCTCCGGGCCTCATTGTCGGCGTCATGGAAGACATCCAGTACAACGCGCAGAGCGTGCAAGTCCCGGAGGGGTCATCGCTCATCGTGTTGTGCGACGGTTGCTTTGAAATCATGGACCAGCAGGGCGTGGACGCCACGTTCGATGATTTCGAAAACTACATGCAAAAGCATGGCACCGCACCGGACGGCCTCGAGTCGCTGTTCGGCTGGGCCCGCGACCTCCATGGTCCCGGTCCACTAGATGACGACTTCTCGATCGTCCGCATCAAGTTCTAGGCCTCAGTTCTGGGTCCTAGGTCTAGGCCGCAATTCTAGGAACTAGCCATGGCTGTGGTTATCAGGCTGGCGGCAAGCCCTGCCGAGGTTGCCGGCATCAAGGCCTTGCAGACCGCGAACCTCGCCTCCCGCTTGTCGGAGGCGGAGCGTGCGGCTGAAGGCTTTGTCACTGCCGAATACTCGCTGGAGTTCCTGCTGGAGATGCACCGCGAGACGCCGGCGGTTATCGCTACGGACGATGGCGTGGTGGTCGGCTACGCGCTGGTGACCACCCGTGAGTTGGGCGCTGCTCATGAACTCGTGCGTTCATTGGTGCAGGCCGTGGATGCATTGGAATACCGCGGGCTCATGCTGAGCACGGCGCGTTACGTGCTTTGCGGCCAACTGTGCGTGGCGAAGACGCATCGCGGTCAAGGCTTGGCCGGCGCCCTTTACGCGCATTTTCGCGAGACGCTGTGCGCCGACTACGATTTTCTCGTCACCGATGTGGACACCACCAACTGGCGTTCCTCGCAGGCCCACCGCAAGGCGGGCTTCGAAGTGCTGGCAACTCTTGGGTATGGCGGTGCCGGCTGGGATGTTGTCATCCAGGACTGGCGGTAACCACCAAGGCTTCGTTGCCAGCTTCACGGGCCACGCCCTGAACCCATTCGGCGCGCCGTCCATCGGGCAGGTCGAAGGGCTCGCCAGGCGCGAGCAGGGCGCCGGCAGGGAGTTCCACACGCTCCAGTCGGCGCTTGTTTTTGCCCAAGTAGTGCGTGCGCGCCACGATTTCCTGGCCGGTGTAGCAACCCTTCGTCAAACTGATGGCTTGCCATTGGTCCTGCGCGAGCATGTGCGGCGTCCACTTTTCCATGGAGGCGTTGAACACCTCCGGCTCGCCATCGGCGATGCAGGCGGCCAGCCATTCGGGCCAAGCAAGCGGCGCGCCCATCGTCAGGGTCGGCAACGCGTTGGCTGCCAACGCGCTCGTCGGTTCCCCGCTCAGGCACAACTGCCGCGTTGCCGACAGCGGCAACACGATGCCTTCGGTAGCACGCGCCACCGGCTGGAACGCTTGCCCGGCCTCGGCGGGCCCATGGTCGCTACCGGCGCACGTCGACACCACCAGGCTGTCATCGGCGATGAGCTTCACCTTGGCGCGCAGCACAAAACGCTGCAGGTGTTCGCGTAGGGCGGCGATGCGTTCGGCCGGTAGCACCAGCCACAGACCTTCTGGGACGGCCACCACTTTCAACAAGGCCAAGATTCGACCCTGCGCCGTGCAGAGCGCGGCACGGGCCCATTGGCCGCTGGACAGCGCGGCGACGTCTTGCGTCACCTGGCCTTGCAGGAAGCGGGCGGCATCGGCGCCGACGAGGCGCAGCACCCCCATTGGGGAAGCGGGGTTGTCCTGCACAAGAAAGGCGGGTGACGTTTGCAAGACCTTGCTGGACATGGATTTTTTGGACCTTTACTCGCTGGTAATGCACTGCAATATTGTGGCATCATCGGTGCCGATGTCGACGCTGAATCGTACCCTTTCCGCAACGCCTGAAGCAGCCGCTTCGGTTCCGTTGTCGGCGCAGGCGGCCTTGGCCGCCCCGGCGCCCGAAGCCCCCGTGGTTGGTGGCCTTGCTGCGCCTGTCGCTCCGGCGGCGGGGCAACCGGTGCTGCCCCGCGAAATCGGGGGCCGTGCAGGGCCGGAGCCTACGCGCTTCGGCGATTGGGAACGTTCGGGTCGCTGTATCGATTTCTAGCCCCGGCTGGGTGCTCCGGTTCTGCTGCGGCCCGGGCCCGTTCCGGCTGTGGCGGGCAGGGGCGCTGCGCTGGGGCGGTTCAAGCATTGCTCAAGGAACCCGCCATGGCTGCGCGCGAAAGACCGTTGTCCCCCCACCTGCAGGTGTACCGCTTCGCGTACACCATGGCTTTGTCCATCTTGCATCGCGCTACGGGCATCGCGCTTAGCGTTGGCATGCTGCTGCTCGCCTGGTGGTTGGTGGCTGCGGCTGGCGGTGAAGCCGGCTATGCGCAGGTGTTGGCTTGCCTGGGCTCCTTGCCCGGCAAGGTGGTGCTGTTCGGGTTCAGCTTCGCTTTCTTCTACCACCTCTGTGCGGGCCTGCGGCATCTCGCCTGGGACCTCGGCCATGGCTTTGAAAAGTCCACGGCACGGCGCAGTGGCGCGGCGGTGGTCATTGTCTCGCTGGGTCTCACTGCGGCCTTGTGGGCCCTTCTGCTTTCCGGAGGTGCGGCATGAGCCTGCAATCCCCATTAGGGCGTGTACTCGGCAAGGGTAGCGCCAAGAGCGGCTTCCACCACTGGTGGGTCGAACGCGTTTCGGGTGCTGCGCTCGTGCCACTCGGCCTTTGGTTTGCGTTCGCCGTGGCGGCCCTGCCGGACCACAGCTACGCCACCGTACGCCAGTTCATCGGCCAGCCCTGCCACGCGGTGCTGCTGGTGTTGCTGGCCGCTACCGCCACTTACCACAGCCGCATGGGCTTGCAGGTGGTGGTGGACGACTACGTTCATGGCAAGGGGGCGAAGTTAGTCGCCACGCTGTTGCTGAATTTCATCCACGCGGTGCTCGGCGTAGCCATGGTGCTCGCCGTCGTCCGCCTCAGCCTTGGGGGTGCGGCATGAGCGCGCAAGTGCCTTCCGCTTACAAGTTTGAAGACCACACCTACGACGTGGTGGTGGTTGGTGCCGGCGGTGCCGGTTTGCGGGCCACCTTCGGCTTGGCAGAGTCCGGGTTGTCGGTCGCGAATATCACCAAGGTGTTCCCCACCCGCAGCCACACGGTGGCGGCGCAGGGCGGCATCTCGGCGGCGCTCGGCAACATGGGCGAAGACGACTGGCGCTTCCACTTCTACGACACCATCAAGGGGTCGGACTGGTTGGGCGACCAGGACGCCATCGAGTACATGTGCAAGGAAGCTCCGGCCGCGGTCATTGAACTGGAGCACTACGGTGTGCCGTTCAGCCGTACCGAGCAGGGCAAGATCTACCAGCGCCCCTTCGGTGGCATGACCACGCACTACGGCAAGGGCATTGCCCAGCGCACTTGCGCCGCCGCGGACCGCACTGGCCACGCCATGCTGCACACGCTGTACCAGCAGTCCTTGAAGCATGAAGCGAAGTTCTTCATCGAATACTTCGCCATCGACCTCATTATGGAAGACGGCGAATGCCGTGGCGTGGTGGCGCTCGACATGGCGGAAGGCACGCTGCACCGCTTCCGCGCGCACACCGTCATTCTGGCCACGGGCGGCTACGGCCGTGCCTACTTCAGCTGCACCTCGGCCCATACCTGCACCGGCGACGGTGGCGGCATGGTGGCGCGTGCGGGCCTGCCGCTGCAGGACATGGAGTTCGTGCAGTTCCACCCGACTGGCATCTACGGTTCGGGCTGCCTCATCACGGAAGGCTCGCGTGGCGAAGGTGGTTATCTCACCAACTCCAAGGGCGAGCGCTTCATGGAGCGCTATGCGCCGAACGCGAAGGACCTCGCCTCGCGCGACGTCGTCAGCCGTTCCATGACCATCGAAATCCGTGAAGGCCGTGGGGTAGGCGAAAACGCCGACCACATCCACCTGCACCTCGAGCATCTCGGCGCTGCCGTCATTCACGAGCGTTTGCCGGGCATTGCCGAAACCGCCCGCATCTTCGCGGGCGTGGACGTTACCCGCGAACCCATCCCCGTGCTGCCCACGGTTCACTACAACATGGGGGGTATCCCGTGCAATGTGAACGGCGAGGTGGTCACCATGAAGAACGGCAACGCGGACACCGTGGTGCCGGGCCTCATGGCCGTGGGCGAGGCGGCCTGCGTTTCGGTGCACGGCGCCAACCGTCTCGGTTCCAACTCCCTACTGGACCTCGTGGTGTTCGGGCGCGCTGCCGCCAAGCACTGCGCGGCTTCCATCAAGCCGGGCACGCCGCACCGCGCGCTGCGCAAGGAAGCCGGCGACTTCGCTGTGTCACGGCTCGATGCCCTGCGTAATGCCAAGGGTTCGCGCAGCACGGCGGAGATTCGCCTCGAGATGCAGAAGATCATGCAGTCCGACGCTGCCGTGTTCCGCACCGGCAGTTCGCTGCAGGAAGGCAAGGAGAAGCTCGCTAGGACGTTTGCCAGCTTCGCTGATGTGAAGGTGGCGGACCGCACGCTGGTGTGGAACACGGACCTCGTGGAAACCATGGAGCTGGAAAACCTGCTGCTGCAGGCGACTGCGACCTTGGTATCTGCGGAGAACCGCAAGGAAAGCCGTGGTGCCCATGCCCGCGAAGACTTCCAGGAACGCGACGATGCCAACTGGATGAAGCATTCGCTCTGCTGGGTGAACGGGAAGGGTGAAACCTGCTTCGATTACCGCGGGGTGCACTTGAATACGCTGACCACCGATGTCGAGCCCGTGCCGCCCAAGGCGCGCACGTACTAAGCCTGCATCGCGAACTGAACCTTTAGGAACAAGTCATGGCCGAATTCAGCCTGCCGGCGAACTCACGCTACAAGGACATCCCGGGCAAGGTGCACCCAGCACCCGCCGGGGCGACGAAGGTGAAGACCTTCCGCATCTACCGCTTCGACCCGGAGTCGGGCGAGAAGCCACGTATCGACACCTACGAAGTCGACACGGGCAAGTGCGGGCCGATGGTTCTCGACGCGCTCCTGAAGATCAAGAATGAAGTGGACAGCTCGCTCACCTTCCGGCGTTCCTGCCGTGAAGGTATTTGCGGCAGCTGCGCCATGAACATCGATGGCACCAATACGCTCGCGTGCATCAAGGGCCTCGACACCATTCCCGGCGAAGTGCGCATCTTCCCGCTGCCGCACATGCCGGTGGTGAAGGACTTGGTGCCCGACCTCACCAACTTCTATGCACAGTACGCGGCCGTGAAGCCTTGGCTGCAGACCCGCACGCCGCCGCCGCCGGATGGCGAGCGCCTGCAGAGCAAGGAAGACCAAGAGAAGGTGGACAAGCCTTCGGCCTGCATTCTGTGCGCCTGCTGCTCGACCAGTTGCCCTAGCTATTGGTGGAACAGCGACCGCTATCTCGGGCCCGCGGCGCTGCTCGCGGCCTACCGCTGGATTGTGGATTCGCGCGACGAAGCGACCGGCGAGCGTCTGGACGAACTCGAAGACCCGTTCCGTCTCTACCGCTGCCACACCATCATGAACTGCACCGAGGCCTGTCCGAAGGACTTGAACCCCGCGCGCGCCATTGGTGAAATCAAGCGACTGATTGCCGAGCGGCAGGTCTGACCCTGTGACCGGGGAGGGCAGTGGCGCGGAGCCCCGCATCGGTGCACCCGCCATGCCGCTTGCCGACCCCAGCCGCGAGCTCGCCCGGTTGCGTTGGCGCTGCCGGCGTGGCATGAAGGAACTCGACACGCTGCTCGTGCGTTATCTGGAAGCCCATTACGTGGCGGCCAGCGCCGAGGACCAAGGACGGTTCCTCGAACTGCTCGAGCTGCAAGACCCTGACCTGGCGGCCTACGTCCTCGGCCGCGCCACGCCCGAGGACCCTGCCTTTGCCCACTTCATCCAGCAAGTTGCCACCGGAAGGTAGCCCATTGCTCCCACCTGCCGTGGTCTTCGGTACCCCGGCACGCCCCTGGTGCTTGTCCCCGCGAGGTGTTCTGGTCACTCCCGAAGGGCAGGAACTGCTGTTGCTGGAGGCGCGCGTCACCCGTTGGCTGGCGCGTTTGCGCGTCCGCGCTGTCGGGGGAGGCCGTAGCCAGTCGCTGCTGTTTCATCCGCTGAATACTGCGGAGCCGGGGTTCCGGCGGCTGCGGGCCCGGCTGCGCTGGGGTAGGCTGGCCAGCGGGGATGCCCCGGCGAACGGGAACTTACCCACTAAACTCGTGTCCCAACCCAAGACGCATGGTGCGTCTGGGGAACCCCATGGTGGCCTTGGCTTTGCAGACACTCATGACCGCTGAAATTCCCGACCTGACGCTCGTGCAGCGCGTGCAGCAGGGGGACCGGCGGGCGTTCGACCAACTGGTGCTCCGTTACCAGCACAAAGTGTTGAAGCTGGTGATGCGCTACATGCGCAACCACGCCGAGGCAGAGGACATTGCGCAGGAGGCTTTCCTGAAGGCCTACCGCGCCATTCATTCCTTCCGCGGCGACAGCGCTTTTTATACCTGGATTTACCGCATCGCCATCAACACCGCCAAGAATGCCTTGGTGGCCGCCAAACGTCGTCCTCTCGACTACGACCTGGACCTGCAGGACCCGGAGCAGAACGAACGCAACGGCCGCCTGCGCGATGAGGCCACGCCGGAAAGCCTGCTGCTCACCGAAGAAATTCGCGAGACCGTCGATGCGGCCATTGGCGCCCTCCCTGAAGACCTACGCCGCGCCGTGGTGTTGCGTGAGTACGAAGGCCTTAGTTACGAAGAAATTGCCGCGGTGATGGCGTGCCCGGTGGGTACGGTTCGTTCGCGCATCTTCCGCGCTCGCGAAGCCATCGACCGCCAGTTACGCCCCGTTTTTGATGCCGGTCTCGGTCGTCCCGACGACCGTTCCGGCCCTTGAAGGACTCTGCCATGAGCGAACGACTCCACGAACAACTCTCTGCCCTGCTCGACGGCGAACTGCCGGCCGGCGAGGCGGAACTGTTGTTGGCCCGACTCCAGCGGGACCCGGCCCTGCGCGCCACCTTGGCCCGCTACACACTCACCGGGGACGCTATCCGCGTTGCCAGCTTGCAAGCGGCAGTGCAGGTGGAACCGGTGGCGTCCGCTGGCTTCGCTGCGCGTATCAGTGCGGCCATCGAGGCCGAAGAACAGCAGCAAGCTTCCGTGTTGGCGGGCATGAATGTGCTGCCAGCGGCCCGGGCCGAGGTGGCTCCGCCCTTGGCGGCACCGGCGCGCCGCGTGCGTCGTGGTTCTCTGCGTCGTTGGCTGCAGCCCTTGGGCGGTGTGGCCGTGGCGGCGGGTGTCGCCGGGTTGGCGCTGATGGTGGTTCCCCAGGGGCCAATCGGGTCCCCGGGTGGCAGCCAGCCGGTTCAAATGGCCGCTGCTCCCGTGTCCGCGCCCGTGCCCGTGCCCGCGCCGGCGTTGGTAGCGGTGGTCGAGCCCGCCGCGCTATTGGCGGCCGCTTCGGCCGGCGACAGCGCGCGGCTCCTGCCGGGCCTTGACAGTGCCCGGGAGCCCGCCAGTTACACCACGCCGCTCAGCCCCGGCGGCCCGGCGCCCACCTTCATTCCGGCGGCGGAGTTGGCCAGTTACGTGGTGGCCCATTCTGATGTGAGTGGCCCGCTGGCGCGCCGCAATGTGCTCACGGGTTTGGCAGCCGAACCTATTCCCACCATGGCGCCCGGCAACCCCTCGGTGGTGGTTCCCGCCGTCGAAGTGGAGTCTGGCAAGCCTTGAGGCCGCGCGCCGTCCAACGCTGGCTCTTGGCGCTGGGTCTGCTGCTGGCGGGCTCGGCAGGTGCCGCAGCGGAGTTGACGCCTGAAGAACTGCTGGAACGCATGTCAACGGCGCTGGTCACCCGCAGCTACGACGGTGAGTTCCTGCGCATGGCAGATGGCCGGGTAGACCGCTTCCGGGTGGTTCACCGCCGGGAGGCGCAGGGCTTCACGGAGCGGGTCTACGTGGTGGCCGGACCGGGCGTTCAAGCTAGAGAAATAATTAGACAGGGCAATGAGTTACGTCGCTATCTTCCGGAAACCCGCGAAGTAGTGGTCGGCCGTGCCAATGCCACCGAAGGCGCCTTGCTGGGCTACCTGCCGCTGTTCCACGACGGGCACGACCAGCCCTATGAACTGGTAGCGGAGGGTCGGACGACCAGCACCACCGGCCGTCCGGCACGGGTCATTCAGGTGCGTGCCCGCGACAACTTCCGGCTCGGCTATCGGCTCTGGGTGGACGAGACGACGGCGATGCCGACGCGTACCGACCTGCTGGACCCGGACGGAAAAATTGTCGAGCAGTTGGTGTTCACGGAACTGCGCTTGCGGTCCCGTATCAGTGACGAAGAATTGCAGCCGTCTCGCGCTGTCCGGGGTTACGCCAAGGTGTCCGGGGGCGCAGAACCGCTGCCGCCGGGCGTGGAGCCCTTGCGGAGTGGTTGGCACGTGGCACACCTGCCCCCGGGCTTCCGTTTGGTACGGCGCCTGTTCAAGTGGTTGCCCGGTGGTACTGAACCGGCCACTCATCTCGTGGTCACCGATGGCGTTGCCACGGTGTCCGTGTTTGTGGAAAGGCCGGGGCTAGGCCGAGTGCCCCGGGTGGGCTCCGGCCGTATCGGCGCCGCTACGGCGTACACCACGGTCGTGGAAGGCCATCAGGTCACGGCGGTGGGCGAGGTGCCTTCGCGGACGGTCGAGGCCATCGCACGGCAAGTGGTGCCGCAGTGAGTGCGGGCGCAGCGCCAGTGGTGGTGGTGTGGTCGCGAGAAGAGTGCTCGCTGTGCGACGAACTCCTGGCCGAACTGTCGCCCTTGCTCGCGGCACGCGGCCTGCACCCCGAGTTGCGCGATGTGGATGGCGACGCCGTCGCTCTGCGTCGTTATGGATTGAAGGTGCCGGTGGTGGAGGTGGATGGCGAGGCGGTTTGCCATGGTCATCTCGATACCGCAGCGGTGCTGGAAGTTCTCGGCGCGCGCGGCGTTTCACCGGTATAATCAACGGTTTAACGCTTCCCCCTGGGCTTGCCCGGTTTCCCGGTGAGCCACTCCCAAATGCAAAATATTCGCAATTTCTCCATCATCGCCCACGTCGACCACGGCAAGTCCACCCTGGCGGACCGCTTCATCCAGATGTGCGGCGGCCTCGAGCAGCGCGAGATGCAGTCGCAGGTGCTCGACTCCATGGACCTGGAGCGTGAACGCGGCATCACCATCAAGGCGCAGAGCGTCACGCTCTACTACACCGCCAAAGACGGCATCCGCTACCAACTGAACTTCATTGACACCCCCGGCCACGTCGACTTCAGCTACGAAGTGTCGCGGTCGCTGGCCGCGTGCGAAGGCGCACTGCTAGTGGTGGACGCGGCGCAGGGGGTGGAGGCGCAGTCCGTCGCCAACTGCTACACCGCGCTCGACCAAGGCCTTGAGGTGCTGCCGGTCATCAACAAGATCGACCTGCCCTCGGCAGACCCGGAACGGGTCATGAAGGAAGTCGAAGAAATCATCGGCATCGACGCCAGCGAGGCGGTCGGTGTCAGCGCCAAGACCGGCCAGAACGTCGACCTGCTCCTCGAAGAATTGGTGAAGCGCATTCCGGCGCCCAAGGGCGA
The DNA here is from genome assembly GCA_943327025.2 of Janthinobacterium lividum. Classification (GTDB taxonomy): domain Bacteria; phylum Pseudomonadota; class Gammaproteobacteria; order Steroidobacterales; family Steroidobacteraceae; genus CAIOHZ01. The sequence goes on along the minus strand of CALPVO020000049.1, from coordinate 1,054 downwards.
CCCGAAGGCACCGTTGCAGGCCCTCATCATCGACTCGTGGTTCGACAACTACGTGGGCGTGGTGTCGCTGGTGCGTGTCATGAACGGCACCCTGAAGCCCGGCCAGAAGCTGCGCGTGTGGTCCACGGGCCGTGCGCATGAATGTAGCCGCGTCGGGCGGTTCACGCCGAAGCGCCTCGACAGCGACAGTCTCTCTGCGGGCGAAGTCGGCTTCGTCATCGCCGGCATCAAGGAAATCGATGGCGCCCCGGTGGGGGACACCATCACGCTCGATGCCAACCCCTGCACCGCGTCGCTCGCTGGGTTCAAGAAGGTACAGCCGCGCGTGTTCGCCGGCCTTTTCCCGGTCAGCACCGAAGACTACGAACAGTTCCGCGACGCTTTGCAGAAGCTGAAGCTGAATGACTCCGCTCTGGTCTACGAACCGGAAGTGTCCACGGCGCTGGGTTTCGGCTTCCGCATTGGCTTCCTCGGCCTGCTGCACATGGAAATTGTGCAGGAGCGCCTCGAGCGCGAATACAACCTCGATCTCATCACTTCCGCGCCCACAGTGGTCTACGAAGTGGTGCACACCGACGGCACCGTGTCGTTTGTGGATAACCCCTCGAAGCTGCCTGCGCAGGACCGCATCGAGGAAATGCGCGAGCCCATCATCACCGCGAACATTCTGGTGCCGCCCGCCCACTTGGGTGGCGTACTGCAGCTGTGCACGGAAAAGCGCGGTGTGCAGAAGAAGATGCTCTACGTGGGCAACCAGGTGAGCCTGCAGTACGAACTGCCCATGGCGGACGTGGTGCTGGACTTCTTCGACCGTTTGAAGAGCACCTCACGTGGCTATGCCTCGTTCGACTACGAGTTCAATCGCTTCCAGGCGGCCAATCTCGTCAAGCTCGACGTGCTCATCAATGGCGACCGGGTGGATGCGCTATCGCTCATTGTCCACCGCGACAATTCGTACCATCGCGGGCGTGAGCTGGTGGACAAGATGCAGGAACTCATCCCGCGCCAGATGTTCGACATCGCCATTCAGGCCGCTATTGGCAGCCATGTGGTG
>CALPVO020000048.1 GCA_943327025.2 Janthinobacterium lividum | reverse complement strand
TTACCGCACCGTCCACGTCCACTTCGTAGACGAGGTAGATGCCGCCGCGCAGGTCGAGGCCGAGCGGCATGGCGCGAAGGCCCAGCCCACGCAGCCACGCCGGCATACGCGAGGCGAAAGTGGTGGCGATGGCGAACTGGTTCGGGTATGCGGCTTCCACGGCCGCCTTGGCCCGCAACTGGGACGGCACATCGTTCAACCGGATGAGCAGGCGCCCGCTTTCAACATAGCCCGCTTCGGGGGTTACCCCGGCCTGGGCAAGCAGTGCGGTGTATTCCGCGACGCTGGCTTCGGTGAAGGCGGCGCGGTCCTTGCGGGACAACTGCAGGGCCGGCGCCTCACCATAGACGTTGGGCAGGGCAACTAGCGTGCCCACCAGCAACACCACCACCACCAGGATGGACTTCCAGCGCGGGAACACGCTCATTCGTTCAGCCCTTCAGGCTGCCCTTCGGCAGCACCTGCGTGACCTGGAAGCGCTGCACCTTCACGTGCACATCTTTAGCGATTTCCAGCGTAATGAAGGTTTCGCCAGCTTCGGTGACCTTGCCAGCCAGGCCGCCGGCCGTAATGACTTCGTCGCCGCCCTGGAGCTTGGCAACCATCTCGCGGTGCTCCTTGGCCTTCTTCGCCTGCGGGCGGATAAGCAGGAAGTAGAACACGACGAAGATGAGGACCAGCGGCGCGAAAGACATAAGGGCCGAAGGTTGGCTAGCAGCACCGGCAGCCTGGGCGTGGGCGGTCGAAATGAAGAAGTCCATGGTTTTCCCGAGAAGTGTGGGTAACAAGAAGCGGCGATTATGCCATAGCGCCTCGTGGCGGCAGGCCACGAGCGAATTCAGTGAGCGTACCGGCTTCGATGGCCGCCCGGATACCCCGCATCAGGCGCTGGTAGTAGGCAAGGTTGTGGAGGGTATTCAGCCGGCTGCCCAGAATCTCCCCGCACTTGTCGAGGTGCCGCAGATAGGCCCGGGAGTAGTTCCGACAGGTATAGCAGTCGCACCCCTCCTCGACCGGGTTCGGGTCCTTTTCGTGCCGGGCGTTGCGGATATTCACGACCCCTTGGGCGGTAAACAGGTGGCCGTTCCGCGCATGGCGGGTGGGAATGACACAGTCGAACATATCGATGCCACACGCCACCGCGCCGACGATGTCGTCCGGGAAGCCCACGCCCATGAGATAGCGAGGCTTGTCCGCCGGCAACAGCGGCAGGGTGTGGGCCAATACCCGTTCGCGGTCTTCGATCGGTTCGCCCACGGCCAAGCCACCGACGGCGTACCCGGGGAACCCGATATTCAGCAGCCCCTCCACCGAAGCCGTGCGCAGCGGCTCATACATGCCACCCTGCACGATGCCGAACAGGCTGCCCGGGGGCGGCTCGCGGTAGTAGGCCGCGTGACTGCGCGCCGACCAACGCAGGGAGAGTTCCATGCTCTTGCGCGCCTCCGCCTCCGTGGCCGGGTAAGGCGTGCACTCATCGAACACCATGGCGATGTCACTGCCGAGGTCCCGCTGCACTTGCATGGAGGTTTCCGGGTCCAGGAACACCTCGCGACCGTCTACGGGCGAGCGAAATTTCACGCCCTGCTCGGTCAGTTTGCGCAGCTTGGCGAGGCTGAACACCTGAAAACCGCCGGAGTCGGTGAGGATGGGTCCTTCCCAGTGCATGAAGCGGTGCAGGTCACCATGCGCCTTCACCACTTCCGTGCCCGGCCGCAGCCACAAGTGGAAGGTGTTGCCAAGAATGATTTCCGCGCCGATGGACCGGAGCTCTTCCGGGGTCATCGTCTTCACGGTGCCATAGGTGCCCACGGGCATGAACGCCGGGGTTTCCACCGTGCCACGCAGAAAGTGCAGACGGCCACGACGCGCGGCGCCATCGCTGGCGAGAAACTCGTAACGAACCGTGGGCTCGCTCATGGCTGTTTGCTCATGGCTGTTTGCTCATGGCAGGCGTGCTGCCACGGGGCTGGGGGTCAGAAACATGGCGTCACCATAGCTGAAGAAACGATACCGCGCCGCCACGGCGTGGCCGTAGGCGGCCAACACGGCCTCGCGGCCACAGAACGCGCTGACCAGCATCAGCAGCGTGGATTCGGACAGGTGGAAATTCGTCACCATCGCCTCCACCACCCGGAACCGATAACCCGGGTAGATGAACAGGCGCGTCTCCCCCTCAAATGGGGCCAGCGCACCGTTGGCCGCCGCGGTCTCGAGACTCCGCACTGCCGTGGTGCCCACCGCCACTACCCGCCCCCCTGCGGCGCGGGTCGCCGCGACTGCAGCGACGGTTTCCGGCGGCACACGCAGCCATTCGGCATGCATTACATGATCCGCGAGGCGGTCGGCCCGTACTGGCTGAAACGTGCCCGCCCCCACGTGCAGGGTGACACGGGCCTGCTGAATGCCGCGCTCGGCGAGACGCGCCAGCAATGCCGTATCGAAGTGCAAGCCCGCGGTAGGGGCCGCCACGGCACCCGCCTCGCGGGCGAAGACGGTTTGGTAGCGCTCACGGTCAGCCGCAGCATCGCTACCCGTAATGTAAGGCGGCAACGGCATTTCACCGTAGGCGTCCAGGTAAGCGGCCACCGGCCTATCGAACCGCAAAGCCGTGAGGTCCCCTTCGCGACCAGTCACCTCAGCAACGGCGCCGCCGGGCAGTTCGATGCACATGCCTTCGCGTGTGCCTTTGCTGGACCTGACATGCGCCAGCAATGTGTCGGGCGCGGTCAAGCGCTCCACCAGCACCTCGACCGCGCCGCCGGTGCTCTTGCGACCATGCAAGCGCGCCGGAATGACGCGGGTGTCGTTCAACACCAGCAGGTCGCCGGGCTGCAGCAAACGCTCGATGTCAGTGAACTGCAGGTCTTCCCACTGCCCTGTAGCGCCTTCAAGGCGCAGCAAACGGCTACCAGTGCGCACGGTAGCCGGCCGCTGGGCGATGAGCTCTTCGGGTAGGTGGTAGCGGAATTCCTCGCGACGCAGGTCGGTCATGGTGCCGGAGGCGGCCCTACCTGCACGCGAATCTTGCGCTTCATCGGGCCGCCCTCGTTAGCCGGCAGGACCGACTCGAGCGATACCGACTTACGGTCACGCAGGACGTCCAGTTTCACGGCCTCGCCGGGCGCATAACTGCCCAGAATGCGCATGGCATGCTGCTCGTCGGCGGGGGCACGCCCGCCGATGGCGCGCAGGACGTCGCCGTCCTGCAACTTCAAGGCACCGTTGGCGTGCACCACGAGTACGCCCTTCTCGGTGCCGAAATAGCGACCCAACGCCGGGGTGAGCGTCGCCAGTTCCAGATCAGCCAGTGGTCCGTCGAGAGTGACTTCAATACGCTCCGGGACGCCCTCCAACGGGCCACCGTGCATGAACACCATCGGGGACTGCATGCCGCGCGGCCCGCGCTGGCCAATCGGCCCGCGGCCTTCAGCACCGCCGTCTTCCCGGATTATCATGACCCGGGCTTCACGCTGCTGACTGACGACCTCGAAGTTGCGTGGTTTGCCGTCGCGCAGAGATTCCACTTTCACGGCATCGCCAGGCTTCACCTCGGCCATGGCGGCAACCACCTCGGCTGACGTCGCCACCTTGCGCCCATTTACCGTGAGCAAGCGATCGCCAGGCTGCACGCCTGCGAGCGCCGCGCCACCGCCCGGGGTCACGGCTTCGACAGCAACGCCCGGTGCCGCGCCAGCGCCTTCACTTGGTGCCAACATGACCCCAAGCGTGGCGCGAGAACCCATGACCATACCCGGAGACATACCGGGGGGCATTCCCGGGGGCATGCCTTCCAACAGGCCGGCGGCTTCGTCCATGACGATTTCTTGTGGCGCGCCCTGGCCATCGCGCGGCACGCGGAGGATGCGGACTTCACGCTCCATGGAGGAAGCGGGGGGCGCCGGAGGCGGCGGCGCAGCCAAGGTAGGTACCGTCAGAAGAACCAATACCCCGGCGGTCAGCGCCTGCTCGAATGCTCCAGAACGCTTCATGCTTTGGTGTCCCCTGCTGTTGTCAGTTCGCCTTCCCATTTCGCCACCACGGCCGCGGCGATGGAATTGCCGATGACGTTCGTGGCGCTGCGACCCATGTCCAAAAAGTGGTCCACCGCGAGAATGAGCAGCAGCCCAGCCTCCGGGATATGAAAATACGAGAGCGTCGCCGCGATGACCACCAGCGAAGCCCGCGGCACACCAGCCATGCCCTTGCTGGTGACCATGAGCAGCAGCAGCATGGTGATCTGCTGCGCGACCGTGAGCTCGATGCCATACGCCTGCGCAATGAACAGCGTCGCGAAGGTGCAGTACATCATCGAGCCGTCGAGATTGAACGAATAGCCCAGCGGCAACACGAAGCTGCCAATGCGCTTCGAAACACCAAAACGGATGAGTTGGTCGAGCGTCTTCGGGTACGCCGCCTCGGAGCTCGCGGTGGAAAAAGCCAGTAGCGTTGGTTCACGCACCGCTACCACCAAACGCAGCACGGCCGGCCCCAGGAACAGCAACCCCGCGAAAATCAGCACCACCCACAGCAAGCTGAGTGACAAATAGAAGCCGCCAATGAACTTGCCGTACGTGAGCAGGATGTCGAGGCCTTTGGTGGCCACCGTGGCCGACAACGCCGCGAACACCGCGACAGGCGCGAAGAGCATGACGTAACCGGTGACCTTGAGCATGATCTGCGCCAACGCATCGACGCCCGCGAGCACGGGACGCGCCGCCTGTCCGACCGCTGCTATGGCGCTGCCGAAGAACACCGAGAACACCACGATTTGCAGAATTTCGTTGGTCGCCATGGCCTCCACGAAAGACTTCGGCACGAGGTGCGTGACGAAATCCTTCAAGTTCAGCGCCGTCGGCTGCACTCCCGCCTGTGCAGTGGCTTCCGGCAAGGGGAGCCCCAGTGCCACGCCGGGCTGGAGCACAGTCACCATCACCAGCCCCAGTGACAAAGACACCAACGAGGCGCCGATGAACCAGCCCAGAGTCTTGGCGCCTACCCGACCGACGGCACCCGTATCGCCCATGTGCGCGATGCCCGCCACCAGCGTGGCAAACACCAGCGGCGCGATGATCATCTTGATGAGACGCAGGAAGAGGTCGGTCACCAGCGTCAGGTAGCCGGCCACCGGGGCCGGGTCCGCCAAGGTGACGTGAATCGTCTGCCCCAGCACCACCCCGAGCACCATCGCCAGCAGGATGTAGAGCGTGAACCTTTGAGACATGGCAAGTTTCTCCGCAAGAGTGGGCGCTATGGTAGCCTCAGTCGCGGCAAAACAGGGACAGTTCGTGCCGAACTCGACTGCCCAAGCCGAAGGGAAGGACATGAAGACGAACGACAACACCCACGAAGTCTCGCCAAAGCGCATGCGTCTCGTGGTGACCGCCTCCTCTGCCGGCACCACTTTCGAGTGGTACGACTTTTTCCTCGGCGTACCTCTGGCCGGTCTCATCGCCAAGCTGTTCTTCGCCGGTCTTGGCGACACCATGGGCTACCTGTTCGCCCTGCTCAGCTTTGCCGCCGGGTTCGCGTTTCGGCCCCTTGGTGCCATCGTCTTCGGTCGTATGGGCGACCGCCTCGGTCGCAAGGCCACGTTCCTGATTACCACCAGCCTGATGGGTGGCGCCACGCTTGCTATTGGTCTGCTGCCGACCGTCGAGAGCGTCGGGCTCCTCGCCCCGGTGCTGTTCGTGTTTTTACGCATCCTTCAAGGGATGGCGCTGGGCGGTGAATGGGGCGGCGCCGCCATCTATATCGCTGAGCACGCCCGGCATGCCAAGCGCGGCTACCTCACCAGCTTCATCGGCCCGGCCGCCAGCATCGGGCTCGCCGCAGCCATGTTGGTAACGCTGGCGGTGCGTACGCTCACCGGGGAAGAGGCCTTTGCTGCTTGGGGTTGGCGCATCCCGTTCCTGCTGTCCGGCTTCCTGCTGGCGGCTTCCCTGTGGATTCGTCTGAAACTCCACGAAAGCCCGGTCTTCGAATCCCTGCGCAAGGCCAACACGCGCTCCACCTCTCCGGTCCGGGAGTCATTCGGTCAGTGGCGTCATTTAAAGCTCGCTGTGCTGGCGTTGTTCTCCATGATGATTGCGCAAGGCGCCATCTGGTTCACCACGTTTTTCTATTCGCAATCCTTCCTGGAACGCATCCTGAAGGTGCCACCCCGCGAGACCGACATCATCCTGCTGATTGCACTAGCCGTGTCCATCCCGCTGTATGTGTTTTTCGGCAAGCTGTCGGACCATATCGGGCGCAAACCGGTCATGCTGTTCGGCATCATCTTGGCTGCCGTGGCTATCTTCCCGGTGTTCTCCGGCCTGCGTGAAGCCGCACACCCAGTGTTGGCGCATGCCGTGGCGACACAACCCGTCGTCGTGCAAGCCGATGCAGCTCGCTGCACTACCCAGTTCGACCCGGTGGCCGCGGCCAAAGCCGTGACCCAGTGCGACCGCGTACGCGAAGTGCTGGCAAAGCGTGGCGTGCCTTACCAACTGGCAGCGCCCGCGCCTGGCAATACCGACATCCTGGTGATGGTGGGCACCACTGCCACGGCGGTGGACGCCAACGCCACGCCAGAGGCCGTGACGACGCAAATGACGGCGGCGCTTGCCAATGGCGGTTATCCGGAATCCGCCGATCCCGAGAAAATCGACTTCCTGCGGGCCATCGGCTTGCTGCTCATTTTGGTGGTAGCGGCAACCGCTCTGTATGGCCCGCAGGCGGCCTGCCTGGTGGAACTATTCCCGGCGCATATCCGCTACACGGCGCTGTCCTTGCCGTACCACATCGGCACCGGCTGGGTGGGCGGCTTCCTGCCTGCTACCGCCTACGCGCTGACGCTGGCCAATGGCGACAGTTTGTTCGGCCTTTGGTACCCGGTCGCCTTCGCCACGGTGGCCGCCGTGGTCATGCTGCTGTTCCTGCCGGAGACGCGCCACCGCAGCATTCATTAGTAAACAGGCAGCGGGGCGTTTGCTGTGCTAGCATGCGCCCCCTCATCCGTGCCGGGATGGCGGAACTGGTAGACGCACCGGACTCAAAATCCGGCGCCGTGAAAAGCGTGTGGGTTCGATTCCCACTCCCGGCACCACCCCTTCCTCTTCGAGGCTGCCTTGAAGTTTTGCAGCGAGTGCGCGCAACCGGTCGAGGTCCGTGTCCCGCCCGGGGACGCCCTGCCGCGCTACGTCTGCACTGCCTGTAGCCTCGTTCACTACGAAAACCCGAAGCTCATTCTGGGCTGCGTGCCGGAGCACGATGGCCGTTTGCTCCTGTGCAAGCGTGCCATTGAGCCGCGCTTGGGCTTTTGGACCTTTCCTGCTGGCTTCATGGAAAACGGCGAAACGCTGCAACAAGCCGCAGCCCGTGAATGCCGCGAGGAAGCCAACGCCGAAGTGGTGGTGGGTTCTCTGCTGAGTGTGGTGCACGTGCTGCACGCCCATCAGGTCCACGTGAACTTCCGCGCCACGCTCGCCAACCCGGAATTCGGGGTGGGCAGCGAAAGCCTGCAAACCCTGTTGGTGCGTCCCGAGGACATTCCTTGGGGCCAACTCGCCTTCCCCAGCGTGGACTTCACCTTGCGCCATTGGCTGCAGGACCGCGCTGCGGGCGTGGAAAACCACCACTACACCACCTTCGACCGCCGCACGGCTCTGCCGGCGGCTATGGCAAAATAGCGCGCGCGGTGGCTGGCCCCTTTCGGGCACCACCGTCCCAGTTCATCTCCGGAGTTGCCCAGATGGCGTTCGTCGTCACCGAAAACTGCATCAAGTGCAAGTACATGGACTGCGTGGAAGTCTGCCCCGTGGACTGTTTCCATGAAGGCCCGAACTTCCTCACCATCGACCCGGACGAGTGCATCGACTGCACCTTGTGCGAACCCGAATGCCCGGCCGAAGCGATTGTCTCGGAAGAAGACCTGCCTGCGGGGCAAGCGCATATGAAGGCGCTGAATGCCGAACTGGCCCGCCTGTGGCCGGTGATTACGGAAAAGAAGCCCGCCCCCGCCGACGCGGACGCGTGGAAGGGCAAGCCGAACAAATTGAAATTGCTGGAGCGCTAGCCGCCCTTCTGCAACTGCGCCAAAATATCTTCCGGCGAACCGTTGCGGATGTTCATGCCATCCTTCGTATACAGCGCCGGCGTGCCTTCCAGCCCCACGGCAGCACCTAATTCGTACTGCGCCTTCACCGGACTGTTCTTGCAGGTACCAGCAGCCAATGTCGCGCCCGCCTTGGCGTTGGTCAGCGCCTGCTGCCGGTTGGTGGAGCACCACACGGACTCGACCTTGCGCGCGCTTTCTGTGCCCAGCCCGGTCCGCGGGAAGGCCAGATAGCGAATGCTGATACCCATGCCATTCAGTTCAGCCATGTGGCCATGCAACCGCCGGCAATAGCCGCAGTCCACATCCGTGAACACATAAAGTTCGTATTTCGACTTCGGCGCCAGGAAGGGAATGGTGTCTTCATCGCGCACGGCAGCCAGCAAGCTCTTGCGAATCACTGCCTTGCGCGCGTCCGTCAGGTTGTTGCGACTGGCCAGTTCGAACAGTTCGCCCGAGAGCATGAAATTGCCATCCGCCGAGACGTAAAGCACTTCCGCACCCTCGCTCACCTCAAAGAGGCCGGGAATTGGCGTGTCGCGGACGTTGGCGGGTTGGGCACCAAAACGCTTGGCGATCTCGGCACGGGAAAGGGGTGCTGCCGGCGGGACTGAGGCAACCTTGCTAGGTGCAGGCGAGGCGACCACCGCCGCTTCGCCGGCGACTGCGGTGTCGTCACCCACGGTAGCGAACGCCATGGCGGCAAAAGCCACCGCGGCGAGAGACACGGCTGCCAAAGTACGGGAGCGACTGGAAAACAGCATGGAAGTCCTTCGGTGAGCGAGCCGGCAAGGCGCGGAACCCAGCCAGGCCGGGGCGAACCGGCGCTGCTAGTTTAACCGTCAATCACCCATCAATCACCCACGCGGGTGATGCTGACCGTGGACGTCCTTCAGGCGGCGACGCGCCACATGGGTATAAATCTGGGTGGTGGACAAGTCGCTGTGGCCCAGCAACATTTGCACCACGCGCAAGTCGGCGCCGTGGTTCAGCAAGTGGGTAGCGAACGCATGGCGCAGTGTATGCGGCGACAGTTCCATTTCCACGCCGGCCTTCAACGCATAGCGCTTAATGATGTGCCAGAACGCCTGACGTGTCATGCGGTCCCCACGACGGGTGGGGAAGAGGTAATCGGTGGTGCGGTCGAGCAGAATTTCCGCGCGCGGCGCCCGCAGGAACTCCACCAACCAGTGCACCGCTTCGTCGCCGAGCGGAATGAGTCGTTCGCGATTGCCCTTGCCGACAATACGCAGGACGCCCTGCGGCACGTTCACCTGCGAATGTTTCAGGCTGACGAGTTCGGAAACACGCAGACCGGTGGCATAGAGCACCTCCAGCATGGTGCGGTCCCGGTGGCCGAGGGGTTCGGCGGTTGCCGGCGCCCGCAGCAAAGCTTCGACTTGCGTCTCGGCCATGGTTTTCGGCAGCGAACGGCCGATTTTCGGAGTGGAAATCTGGAGGGTTGGGTCTTCGGCGAGGGCACCTTCGCGCACCAGAAACCGGAAGAACCGTCGGAAGCTCGACAACTGGCGAGCCGTGGAACGGGGCTGCGCGCCGTGGTCTACCCGCCACGCGATGTAGTCTTTAAGTTCGTCACGGACCGTGGTTTCGATGGCACGCCCTTCGGCCTTCTGCCAGCGAGCCAGCGTCAGGAGGTCCGCCTTGTAGGCAGACAAGGTGTTTTCCGAAAGCCCTCGCTCCATCCAAATGGAATTCAGGAACCGAGCAACAACAGGACCACCCTCATCAGAGGGAGCGACGGGAGGCTTGGCACTACGGAGCCGCGACGCTGCAGGCGCAGCGGCGGTTCGGGAAGCCAGCGACAGTTTGACCGCAGAACTCATGTGGCTGAGTATGTTGCCCACCTGCTCGATACAACGTGACCGGAATCACATTCGCCCGTGGTAGTTAACATTAAGAGACCTCCATCACAAACCGCAAGGCTGGTCGGCGCCGCCCATGGCGTCTGGAGCAACCTCTGGTTCGTCTCCTTGGCCCTGGTTGCGCTGGCCGGCGTGGTGGTACTGCCCCGCCTGTACTGGCGCCGCCACTGCACCCGGTTCTTCTCCCGGGTCTTTTTCGCCGGTACCGGCATGCGCGTGAAGGTGGAAGGGCTGCACCATTTGCCGGCAGGCACCTGCGTGGTGGTGGCAAACCACGCCAGCTACCTCGATGGCCCCCTGATGCACGCCGCCCTTCCCGCGCATTTTGCCTTTGTCATCAAGGGCGAAATGGCCCGCGTGCCGCTGGCCGGGTTCCTACTTCGCCGCATTGGCAGCGAGTTCGTGGAACGCCAGAACCGCCATCGGGGCGGTCGCGACGCCCAGCGCATTCTCGGCAAGGCGGCCGAAGGGCAGGCGCTGGGGGTGTTCCCGGAGGGTACGTTCTTCGCACCGCCCGGCCTGCAGAAATTCCAATCCGGTGCCTTTCTCGCCGCCGCCCGTGCCGGTCTGCCCATCGTCCCGGCAGTCATCCGCGGTACGCGGCAAGCCTTGGATGCCGATTCCTGGCTACCAGCACCGGCGCGTATCACCGTGGAACTGCTGCCCCCTCTGCCGCCGCCAGCGAACGAAAAACCGGCCATCATCGCCGCCCGCGAAGCGGCGCGTGCAGCCATCCTGGCGCGCCTAGGCGAGCCCGACGCCACGACGGGTGAATAAACCCCTGAAGAAACCCCTGAAGAAAGCTCTCGGTAAACCGCGGCGCCGCCGTTGGTGGAATGCACTGGGGCCGGGGTTGGTGACGGGCGCCGCAGACGACGACCCCAGCGGCATCGTCACCTACACCCAAGCCGGGGCGCAGTTCGGCTGTGGGCTGCTCTGGACAGTCGTCCTGACCACCCCACTCATGGTGGCCGTACAACTCGCCAGCGCCCGCCTCGGCTGGGCCACCCGCAGTGGCATAGGCACCAGCCTGCGCCAGCACTACCCACAGCCCGTGGTACTTGCGCTGGTGGCACTGTTGGCCGCGGCCAACATCTTCAATCTCGGTGCAGACCTCGCCGCCATGGTGGAAGTGGCGCATCTGGCCACCGGCTTCAACCATCCGGTGGCCTGGCTACTGGGCATTGCCGGCGGCTCCTTGCTGCTCGAGGTACTGGTCCCCTTCGATCGCTATGCGCCCCTTTTAAAACTGCTGACGCTGGCACTGCTGTCTTACGCCGGCGTGCTGTTCGTGGTGGCAGTGCCCTGGACAGATGTCTTGCGGGGAGCGCTGGGGCTGACCATCAGCCCGCTGCATGGGCGCGCTGCCGGCTTCGATCTCGACACCGGCTTGATGGTCTGCGCCATATTCGGCACCACCATCAGCCCCTACCTGTTCTTTTGGCAAGCCTCTCACGAGGCCGAAGATGGCAATTTCCGCGGCGGCACAGGTTCCGCACCGTTAGTTGCGGGTTGGGCAGCTATCCGCTTCGACACCATCGTGGGCATGGCCTTCTCGAATGGTGTGGCGCTAGCGGTGATGGTGGCAGCTGCGGC
>CALPVO020000047.1 GCA_943327025.2 Janthinobacterium lividum | reverse complement strand
TCGGGCTACAGCAGTGAGATCGAGCGAAGCGACGCCGGATTCAATACGCTCGGGCCAAGCCAGCGCCTGAGCAATGGGCGTGCGCATATCCGGGGCACCCAACTGCGCCAGCACCGAGCCGTCTACGTACTCCACCAGCGAATGCACGATGCTCTCGGGGTGCACCACGATGTCGATGCGGGCGGGCGGCAGCCCGAACAACCAGTGCGCCTCAATGAGTTCAAGGCCCTTGTTCATCAGCGTGGCCGAGTCCACGGAAATCTTCCGACCCATGGACCACTTCGGGTGTTTGCAGGCCTCTTCTGGCGTTACTGCTTCCAGCGAACTGGCGTCGCGACGCAGAAACGGGCCGCCGGAGGCCGTAAGCAGCAAACGCCGCAAGCCGGGCGCTTCCCGTCCTGCTGCCGGCCCACCCACGCCGCCCTGCGGCAGACACTGGAAGATGGCGTTGTGTTCGCTGTCGATGGGCAGCAGCGTAGCGCCATGCGTGGACACGGCTTCCATGAGCAAGCGGCCCGACATGACCAAGGCTTCTTTGTTGGCCAACAGCACCCGCTTGCCGGCCCGTGCTGCGGCCAAGGTAGGCAGCAAACCCGCAGCGCCAACAATGGCCGCCATGACGGCTTCGGCCTCGGGCAAGGCGGCCACTTCCGCCAACGCCGCGGCACCGGCATGCACTTCGGTAGGCAAACCTTCGGCGCGCACAGCAGCAGCCAGTTGCGCCGCTGCGGCGTGGTCTACCAGTACCGCATGCCGCGGGCGGAACGCCCGCACCTGCTCCAGTAAACGGGCCCAGTCCCGGTTGGCCGTAAGCGCCAGCACCGAAAAACGTGCAGCATGGCGCTGCACAACATCGAGGGTGCTGCGGCCGATGCTCCCAGTGCTACCGAGCACTACCAGCCCGAGCGAGGCGGAAGCTTCGCGGGAGGAAGTGGCCACGGTGGCTGAGCGCAAGGTTAGCGCCACAGGTCCAACCAGGTGAGCCCCAGCACGAACACGGGCACCGCGGCCGTAATGCTATCGATACGGTCCAACACGCCGCCATGGCCCGGCAACACATGGCCGCTGTCCTTCAAACCGGCAAAGCGCTTGAACATGCTTTCGGTGAGGTCGCCGACCACCGAGATGGCAACCACCACAGCGCCCAAGGCCAGAAAAGCAGCCAAGGGACGCCCAAACCACCACGCGCCAGCGGCGGCGGCCAACAAGCCAAAGACCATGCCACCGGCAACGCCTTCCCAGGTCTTGCCGGGACTGACGCGCGGCGCCAGTTTGTGTCGGCCCCACTGGCGCCCAGCGAAGAAGGCGCCGACATCGGCTGCCCACACCAGAATCAACAGGAACAGTACCTGCTCCGCACCGCGGTCGAGCTTGTCATACATGCGCGACAGCCCCGCGTACGCAGGCACCAGCACCACCACGCCGACGAGTGCCGCCATCACGCGGTTCACGCGCGCGGGCGCCAAGACGAGCCAACCCAGTGCGACCAGCCACCAGATACTGGCGACAGACATGAAGAGCGTGATTTCATCAAGACGCCCCGTGTGGTCCCAGCCCCAAGCGCATAAGGCCGCGATGACCGTGACGTAACTGAGCTTCCAGTGCTGCTCCTCAATGCCGGCGAAAGCAGTCCATTCCCACGCGCCGGCGAGCACCAGCGCTGCGAAGAAGCCAATGGCCGCCCCTTTGGGCAACCAAAACAGCACCACCAACAGCAGCACCACGAGCACGATGGCAGTCAGGATTCGGGTTTTCAGCATGACTTGGTCTCCACCTGGTCTCCAGTGCGTCCATGCCGGCGCTGGCGACCGGCGAAATCCGCGAGCGCCAGGTCCAGCGCTTGCTCGTTGAAATCGGGCCAGGCCACATCCGTGAAATAAAGCTCGGCGTAAGCCAGGTTCCACAGCAAAAAATTGCTGATGCGCCGCTCGCCGCCAGTACGGATGAAAAGATCGACGTCGGGCAAGCCGAGTCGGCCCAGTTCCAGTTCACGCGTTACCGCTTCCGGACCAATATCCGCCGGCACCAACGTGCCAGCCACAGCGCCGGCTGCCAAGCGGCGGGTAGCAGCGGCAATATCCCATTGGCCGCCATAAGCCACGGCAATGACCAACTGTAGCCGGGTATTCCCCGCCGTACGCTGTTCCGCCTTCTCCATGGCCGCGATAATTTCCGGCGCCAATGCGGAGCGGTCCCCGATGAAACGCAGACGCACTCCCTGCTCCCCGAGTTCAGCGACCTCGCGGCCCAAGGCATCGAGGAACAACTTCATGAGGAGCCCAACCTCCTGCGGAGGCCGGCGAAAATTCTCGCTGGAGAAAGCGAACAGCGTGAGCACTTCCACGCCGCGCTGCACGCAGTGCTGCACAGCCGCACGCACTGGCGCCACGCCAGCCTTGTGGCCGGCGGTACGCGGCAACCCGCGACGCTGCGCCCAACGCCCGTTGCCATCCATGACGATGACCACGTGGCGCGGGACGGCGCCTGCAGGCATGGCGTCCGCGGTGGGCGATGCAGACACTGCCGCTTAGACCTTCAGGACTTCTTTTTCCTTTTCGCTGAAGACCGCCTCGACCTCGGCGATGTACTTGTCCGTCAGCTTCTGCACGTCTTCCGCGGCCTTGCGTTCCTCGTCCTGGGAAATTTCTTTTTCCTTGAGGAGGTCCTTGATGTCCGCGAGGACATCGCGGCGCACGGCACGCACGGCTACACGCGCGTTCTCGGCTTCCGCCTTCGCCACCTTCACGAGATCGCGACGGCGCTCTTCAGTGAGCGGCGGAATGGACACGCGAATAACGGTGCCCGCCGTGTTCGGCGTCAAGCCGAGGTCCGACTTGTAAATGGCCTTCTCGATGGGGCCCACCATGGTCTTGTCCCAAGGGGTGACCGCGAGCGTACGCGCGTCTTCCACGATGACGTTGGCCACCTGCGAGATGGGCGATTCGCTACCGTAGAACTCCACGCGCAAATGTTCGAGCAGCGCCGTCGAAGCGCGGCCGGTACGCATGCGCTTGTATTCGTTGCGCAGCGAGACCACACACTTGGCCATGCGCTCCGCGCCATCTTTCTTCAGTTCGTCGAGCATCGTCGTCCCCCAAGGAGTGCCACGCACTCCGCAGTAATAGCTTAAGCGTTGGCTACCAGCGTGCCGACATCCTCGCCATGGAGAATGCGCAGCAAGTCGCCGCCGTTGTGCAGGTTGAACACGCGCAGTGGCAAGCTGTTGTCGCGACACATGACGAGCGCCGTGGCGTCCATGACCCCGAGCCGGTCATCCAACGCGCGGTCGTAGGTGAGGCGGTCGTAACGCTTTGCGGTCGGCACCTTCACCGGGTCCGCATCGTAGACGCCGTCGACCTTGGTCGCCTTCAGCAGCAAGTCCGCACCGATTTCGGTAGCACGCAAGGCGGCCGCGGTGTCGGTGGTGAAGAACGGATTGCCCGTGCCCGCGGCAAACAACACCACGCGCCCCTTCTCGAGGTGTCGCACGGCGCGACGGCGGATGTAGTCTTCGCAAACTTCGTTGATACGCAGAGCGCTTTGCACGCGTGCGTGAATGCCCATGCCCTCAAGGGCATCTTGCATGGCCAAACAGTTCATGACGGTGGCGAGCATGCCCATGTGGTCGCCAGTCACCCGGTCCATGCCGGAGCGAGCGAGACCGGCACCGCGGAAGATATTGCCACCGCCAATGACGACGGCGACCTGGGTGCCCAGATCGAGGGCTTCGCGGATTTCGCCGGCGATGCGCTTGAGGACGGCGGGGTCAATCCCGTAGTCGCCCTCGCCCATGAGGGCTTCGCCAGACAGCTTGAGGAGGATTCGCGGGAACCGCGGGGACTTGGGTACAGATTCGGACATGGGCTACCTGGGGGTCGGGCTGGGCCGGAAAGCCCAGTATACCGACCCCCGGGCCCGGAGGTCAGGCCTTGAAGGCGGCGACTTGCGCAGCGACTTCCGCGGCGAAGTCGGTCTGCTTCTTCTCGATGCCGGCGCCCACTTCCAGACGGGCGTAACCGGTGACCTTGGCCGAGGCGCTGGCGAGCAGCTTCTCGATGGTCTGGTCCGGGTCCTTGATGAACGGCTGACCGACGAAGGTGATTTCGCCGAGGAACTTGCGGATGCGACCCTCGGTCATCTTGACGAGGATTTCTTCCGGCTTGTTCTTGTTCTTTTCGTCGTTGCGCGCCTGGTCGACGAGGATCTCGCGTTCCTTGGCGATGACGTCACCGGGGACGGCGGCGGCATCGAGGTACTGCGGGTTCGAAGCAGCCACGTGCATGGCGAGGTCCTTGGCGAGGGTGGCATCGCCACCTTCCACCGCGACCAACGCGCCAATGCGCGAGCCGTGCAAGTAGGCACCGACCTGGCCATTAGAAGTGAGCAACTCGAAGCGACGCACCGAGATGTTCTCGCCAATCTTGGCGATGAGCACGCGACGACGCTCGTCGAGAGCGCCGCCGTCCGCGGCCAGCACGGCCTCGACGGTATCCAGACGCTGGGCCAGCGCGGTAGCCGCCACGGCCTTGGCAAACGCCACGAAATCGCCTTCGCGGGCGACGAAGTCGGTTTCGCAGTTCACTTCGACGAGGACGCCGGCCTGGTTGTCCGCGGACACCTCGACGACGATGGTGCCTTCGGCAGCGACGCGGCTGGCCTTCTTGTCCGCCTTGGCGAGACCGGACTTGCGCATGGCCTCAGCAGCGGCGTCGAGGTCGCCTGCGGCTTCCACCAGCGCCTTCTTGCACTCCATCATGCCCGCGCCAGTGCGCTCGCGCAGCTGCTTCACGGCATCAGCAGTGATATTCATGGGGTATTCCTTCGCAAATTGACAGGGTTTGAATGCAGACCGGCGGACGCCCCGATGAGAGACGCCCGCCGGCGGGAAAGAGCGGCCCGGCCGCCGCAGGCGCGGCGCCGGACCTCGCGGGCCTTAGCGGCCTGCGCCACCAGCACCGCCACCCGGACGGCCACGGCCACCGCCGGCGCCACCGCCAGGACGGCCACGACCACCGGCACCACCGGCCGGACGGCGACCAACGGGCGCCGGACGGGGACGGGTACCATCGGCGGTGCCTTCCTCGGCACCGGCTTCCGGAGCAATGGAGGCTTCGACGCGACGACCACCCGGACGACGGCCACGGTCCGGACCCGGACGACGGGGAGCGGGCTTCGCCTTGGGCTTGCCTTCCTCGTCGAGCTCGACGAACTCGTCTTCGCCAACCGGCGCGGCCGGGCCGGCCTCGCGACCTTCGAGGCAGGCGTCCGCCATGGCAGCGGCGTACAGGCCGACGGCGCGCATGGCGTCGTCATTGCCCGGAATGATGTAGTCCACGCCTTCCGGCGTGCAGTTGGTGTCGACCACCGCGACCACCGGGATGCCGAGCTTGCGGGCTTCCTGGATGGCGATGTTCTCGTGGCCCACGTCGATGACGAACACGGCGTCCGGCAGGGCCGGCATCTCCTTGATGCCACCCATGCTCTTGGTGAGCTTGTCCATTTCACGGCGAAGCAGCTGCGCTTCCTTCTTGCCGCGACGCTCGAGGGTGCCGTTGGCGGTCATTTCCTCGAGTTCAGCCAAACGCTTGATGGACAGGCGAATGGTCTTGAAGTTGGTGAGCATGCCACCCAGCCAGCGCTGGTTGACGAAAGGCATACCGGCGCGGACGGCTTCACGCTGCACGGCTTCGCGGGCCGAACGCTTGGTGCCCACGAACAGCACGCGGCCGCCATCAGCGACCACGCCCTTCAGGAAGGCGGCGGCCTCGTTGAACATCGGCGCCGTCTTTTCGAGATTGATGATGTGGATGCGGTTACGCTCGCCGAAGATGTACGGAGCCATCTTGGGGTTCCAGAAGCGGGTTTGGTGTCCGAAGTGGACGCCGGCTTCCAGCATTTCACGCATGGAGACGATAGGCATTGCAAAACTCCCGGGGTTATTCCTCCGCCGGCCCCATGTGTCGACCGGCGTGGGCGGGAAACCTGAAAATGGTTCCCCGGGCAGCACCGGCACCCCGACACACGTGACGACCGACGTGTGGATTGAATTGCGAAAAAAAGCCCGGCTTTATACCATGTGGGGCTAGCCGATTCAACGGCTTGAGCCCCCCGGAGCCCACCGCCCCATGCAAGTGATTCTCAAATCCCCGTCCGAGCAGGCCGCCATGCGCGTGGCCGGCCGTCTGGCGGCGGACGCCCTCGACATGATCGGCGAACACATCCGCCCGGGTATCACCACGGACGAGCTGAACGATATCTGCCACCGCTACCACACCGAGGTGCAGGGTTGCATTCCCGCCCCGCTGAACTACCGAGGCTTTCCCAAGAGCATCTGTACTTCCGTGAACCACGTGGTTTGCCACGGTATTCCCGGCGAAAAGCGCCTGAAAGCGGGCGACATCATCAACGTCGACATCACCGTCATCAAAGACGGCTGGCATGGCGACAGCAGCCGCATGTTCTTCGTCGGCCCGCCCGGCATTCAGGCCAAGCGCCTCGCCGAGGTCTGCCACGAATCCATGTGGCGGGGCATCGATGTCGTCCGCCCGGGCGCCCGCTTGGGCGACATCGGCCACGCCATTCAGTCGTACGTGGAGGCCGAGGGCTATTCCGTGGTGCGCGAATACTGCGGCCATGGCATTGGTCGCACCTTCCACGAAGACCTCCAAATCGTCCATTACGGCACCCCGGGCGAGGGCCTCGCGCTCGAGCCGGGCATGATTTTCACCATCGAACCGATGATCAACGCCGGAAAGCGCCACGTGAAACTGCTGCCTGACGGCTGGACCGTGGTCACCAAGGACCACAGCCTGTCCGCGCAGTGGGAGCACATGGTGCTGGTGACGGAAACCGGGGTGGAGGTGCTCACGCTGGGCCGCGAGGACCGCCTGCGCCGCGGCCTCGAGACGGAGGTTTAGTGGGCGCCGTGACTAACGACGGCATGATTCCAGGAGCTTGGCTCCTACCGTCCCAACTGGCGGCACGGCTCGCCGCCCCCGCCGATCCGGTGCCGGCGTTCCGGGCAGCGCTGGCCGAAGGGACGGCGAATTTACGCCAACGCTTCGAAGCGGAAGAAGCCATCGGCACGCTGGTACGCGACCGCGCCCGTCTGGTCGACGTGGTGCTGCTGGCAGCTTGGCACCTGCGCGCCGGGCCCGCGGCCCGTGAACTCGCCTTGGTGGCCGTCGGCGGCTATGGCCGCGGCGAACTCCACCCCTCCTCCGACATCGACGTGCTGGTGTTGCTGCCCAAGGGCGACCACGCGCAATGGCAACCGGGTCTCGAGTCTTTTCTCGCCTTCCTGTGGGACATCGGCCTCGAGGTCGGCCACAGCGTCCGCACCATCGACGACTGTCAACGCGAGTCCTTGGCGGATGTCAGCGTGGCCACCTCGCTCATGGAAGCGCGTTTGCTGCAGGGTCCAGAGAGCCTCTTCGTCGCCATGCGCCGCGCGCTGGCCAACGACCGCGTGTGGCCCTCCGCCGATTTCTACGCGGCGAAAGTGCGCGAGCAGCAGCAACGCCACCACCGTTACCACGACACCGCCTACAACCTCGAACCCAACGTCAAGGCCAGCCCCGGTGGCCTGCGCGACATCCAGACCATCGCCTGGGTAGCCAAGCGCCACTTCGGCGCGGAAACGCTCGACGAACTGGTTGACCATGGCTTCCTTACGGAAGCGGAACTGCAGCGCTTGAAAACGGCACAGGATTTCCTGTGGCGTGTGCGCTTTGCCCTGCACGACCTTACCGGGCGCCGCGAAGACCGCTTGCTGTTCGACCATCAGCAGCGTCTCGCCAAGATGTTTGGTTACGAAGACGCCACCTATACGCTGGCCGTCGAACAGTTCATGCAGCGCTATTACCGCACTGTCATGGTCATCTCCGTGCTGAACGAACTGCTGCTGCAGTTGTTCCGCGAGGTGCTCCTCACGGACCAGCGCCAACCGCCCGAGCCGCTGAACGCGCGCTTTCAGGTGCGCGGCGACACCATCGAGACCACGACCGAAGACACTTTCGCGCGTCACCCCTCGGCCATGCTCGAACTGTTCGTGCTCATGACGCAAAACCCGCAACTGCAAGGCATCCGCGCCAGCACGCTGCGTTCGCTGCAACGGCACCAGTGGCTCATCGACGAAGAGTTCCGTCAGAACCCCCGGCACCACCGCCTGTTCATTGAACTCATGCGTGCACCGGAAGGTCTGACGCGCGCGCTACGCCGCATGAATGCCTATGGCGTGCTCGGGCGCTACATTCCTGCCTTCGGGCGCATTGTCGGACGCATGCAGTACGACCTGTTCCATGCCTATACCGTCGATGCGCACACGCTGTTCGTCCTGCGCAATCTGCGCCGCATGGCGCTCTCGCGTTTCGACCACGAGTTCCCGCGCCACTCGCTCATCTTCCAGCAACTGCCGAAGCCCGAACTGGCCTTTCTGGCCGCACTGTTCCATGACATCGCCAAAGGCCGCGGCGGCGACCACAGTGACTTGGGGTCCGTGGATGCCGAGGCGTTCTGTCTCGAGCAAGGACTCGGCCGCTACGATGCGCGCTTGGTGGCGTGGCTGGTACGGCACCACTTGCTGTTGTCCGTCACCGCACAAAAGAAAGACATCTCCGACCCAGACGTGGTGAACGAATTCGCGCGCACTGTCGGCGACCAGGTCCACTTGGACTATCTCTACATGCTCACCTGCGCCGATGTGCGCGGCACCAACCCGAAGCTATGGAACGCTTGGAAGGCTTCTCTTTTCGAAGACTTCTACGAGCGCACCAAGCGCGCGCTGCGCCGCGGCCTGGAAAGCCCGGTGGACCCAGAAGAACTGGTGAGTGAAACCCAAGCCGAAGCACGTGAACTGCTGGCCAAGGAGCAAGTACCGCATGCGGCCGTGGAGCGCACCTGGGCGCTATTCTCGGAAGCGCACTTCCTGCGGCATGCTGCGGCTGAAGTGGCTTGGCATACTCAGTTACTAGCGCCGCGCGCGCCCGATGACGAGACGCCCTTGGTGGCGGTACGCCCGCAAGGCACGCGCGGCGGCACGACCGTGTTCACCTGGACGCTACATAGACATCGCAGCTTCGCGCGGACCACGGCCGTGCTGGACCAACTCGGTCTGAATATTCTCGACGCGCGCATCACACCCACCCGCCATGGCTATGACGTCGCCATGTTCACGGTGCTGGAAGACAACGGTGCGCCCATCACGGACCGCACGCGTATCCACGAAATCGAACAGGCCATGACCCGTGCGCTCACGGATAGGGCGCAAGGCGCGCCCATCGTCTCGCGCCGCGTACCACGGCAAGTGCGCGTGTTCGCCACACGCCCGCAAGTGGACTTCACCGAGGACGAGCGCAACGGGCGCACCATCCTCGAACTCGTTGCCGCCGACCGGCCCGGGTTGTTGTCCGAGGTGGGCCGTGCCTTCGTGGACGCCAAAGTGGATGTGCACGGCGCTCGCATTTCCACGGTGGGTGAACGTGCGGAAGACGTGTTTTACCTTTCCGACGCCGACAATCGCCCGTTGGATACGGACACCTGCGCGCGCTTGCGGGAGCGGTTGGAAGTGACACTCGCGCCGCCCGCCGCTGGCTGAGCCGGCTGCGAAACCGCTGCATGAACCCGCATCTCTCCCAACTCCATCCTTACCCCTTCGAGCGTCTGAACGCGTTGCAGGCGGGAGTGGTGCCACCCGCGCACCTGCCACGCATTGCGCTACATATCGGCGAACCCAAGCACGCCCCACCGGCGTTCGTGCTGGAGACGCTGACGGCCAACCTCGCCGAACTCGGTACGTACCCCGTAGCAGCAGGCTCACCGGCGTTCCGCGAAGCCGTGGCCGGTTGGTTGCAGCGCCGCTATGGCGTGGGCGAACACGTCGTGGCAGACCGCATGGTGTTGCCGGTGAACGGCACGCGCGAGGCGCTGTTTGCCTTCGTGCAGGCGGTGGTGAACCCGGCAGGCAAGCCTGGGGCTACGGCGGCCATATCGAAGTTGGTCACCAGCGACGGCAGCGCTGCCGGCATGCCAGCCCCTGCCGTGCTCATGCCGAACCCGTTCTACCAAATCTACGAAGGCGCCGCCTTGTTGGCCGGCGCCGAACCGGTCTACCTCGATACGGACGCCAGCAACGGCTTCCTGCCGGACCTCGAGGCCGTTTCACCGGCCATGTGGCAACGCTGCCAAGTGCTGTTCCTTTGCTCGCCGGGCAACCCTTCCGGCACCGTGGCCTCGCTCGCCTGGATGCAGCGTGCGCTGGCACTGGCGGAGCAATACGACTTCATCGTCGCCGCGGACGAATGTTACGCGGACATTTACCTCGACGAAGCCAACCCGCCGCCCGGTTTCCTGCAGGCAGCCGCGGCCATGGGCAACACCACGTTCCGCCGCCTCGCGGTGTTCCATTCGCTCTCCAAGCGCACCAGCGTCCCGGGCCTGCGCTCCGGCTTTGTCGCCGGCGACCCCACCCTGCTGGCGCCATTCCGGCTTTACCGCACCTACCACGGCTGCGCCATGCCCGGCCATGTGCTCGCCGCCAGCGCCGCCGCTTGGAACGACGATGCGCATGTCGCGGCCAACCGGGCGCTTTACCGCGCCAAGTTCGAAGCCGTCGTGCCGGTGCTGCGCGCCGTCATGCCCGTGGACTGGCCCGATGCCGGCTTCTACCTGTGGCTGGATGTCGCCCACGCGCAGCGCGACGCCGCAGGACATGCACGCGAAGGCAGCGACACGGCTTGGTCGCGTGGCCTGCTGGAGCAACAAAACATCACTTCGTTACCCGGCGAATACCTCGGGCGTCCGAATGCTGCCGGCGGCCATCCCGGCCGCGGTCGCGTGCGCTTGTCGTTGGTGGCACCCGTCGCCGACTGCCTCGCGGCCGCGCACCGCATCGCCGCGTTCCACCGCGCCTGGCAGCCCTGAACCCCGCCGCCCGTTGGCTCTTTCCTCTTTGCGTTTTCATGAATTGAACAGGACCCTGCCATGACCTTGACGACCCTCGACACCGCTTCCCTGCAAACGCTCGTGGAGCATTGGTGGGAAGAGCGTACGCAGTTGGCGCCTGCCGACGTGCCCGCCGACCTAGGGCAGGCCCTGGAAGAAGTGTTCGACCTGCTTGATGCAGGCCGCGTGCGTGTGGCGCAGAAAGTGGACGGCCAGTGGCAAGTCAACCAGTGGCTGAAGAAAGCCGTGCTGCTCTACTTCCGTACGCATGACAACGCCCCCATCGACGCCGGCTACACCCAGTTCTACGACAAGGTGCCGCTGAAGTTTGCCAACCAGTCGCCGGAGCAACTGCGCGCCGGTGGCGTGCGGGTGGTACCGCCGGCCGTCGCGCGGCGCGGTGCGTACATCGCGCCTGGCACGGTGCTGATGCCCAGCTACGTGAACCTCGGCGCCTATGTCGACAGCGGCACCATGGTCGACACCTGGGCCACCGTGGGCTCCTGCGCGCAGATCGGCAAGAACGTACACCTCTCGGGCGGTGTAGGCATTGGCGGCGTACTGGAGCCGCTACAGGCCGGCCCGACCATTATCGAGGACCACTGCTTCATCGGCGCGCGCTCGGAAGTGGTCGAAGGCGTTGTC
>CALPVO020000046.1 GCA_943327025.2 Janthinobacterium lividum | reverse complement strand
TGCTGCTGCCACGTCAGCAGCGCGTGAAGGACCAAGTGGCTGCGCTCTACGGCGACCTGGTGCACGAAGGCCAGCATCTCGACCCGGTGTGTCGCGATATTGAAGCACTCATGTTGTCGAGCCAGCAGCGTGTCACGGGCACCGTCACCGTCGGCCTGCGCCCCGGCAACTTGTTCATAGAAGGCTATGACTCGGCCTATTCGCTCATGGCCGCCTCGAAGGGCGTCTATGGCGAAGCGGCCGGTGAATGGACTGCTGCCGACGCCCTCGGCTATTCCAAGATGCTGGCGCTGCCCGGCATGTTCCACACCCGCGCTGGAGGCAGCACGCCATGATGAAGACCGTCGTTGTCGATAAAGTGGGTTCCGTTACGCAGGCCTGCGGCCTCGGTCGCGAGCTGCGCGTCTCCACGGACAACATCCCCTGCGATGAAGGCGTGGTGGTAGTAGCCGAAGTACTGAACAACAAGAGCACCTACAACACGCTCGAGCTCACCTCCGGCCGCATGGCGAAGGTGGTGAAGGGCGACGTGGTAGTGGGCGCGCTAGGCCATCGCAAGGCGCTGTTCGGGTATTCGGGCCACTTGCCCACCAACCTCAAGGCCGGCGACATCATCCAGATGCTGAACATCGGCGGCGTCATGGGCGTATGCACCAGTGCTAACCCGGACCGTGGCAAGCCTTTCGACTGCCGCGTGCTCGGCGTGGTGCTCAGCTTCCCTTACTTGGGTGAGCGCATCGGCGTGCCCGCACGTGCTGGCTATCAGGCGCTGGACTACAACGCCACCGTCGACACGCAGGGCGTACCGGTCGTTGCGCTGGCCGGTTCCTGCATGGAAGCGGGCAAGACTGCTGCCGCCTGCGCCATCATCTCGCGCATGCGTCACCGCGGCCTGAACGTCCACGCCTTCAAGGCCACGGGTGTTTCGCTGCGGCGCGACATCATGGCCATGGAAGACGCCGGTGCCCGCAAGACGAGCATCTTCACAGACTTCGGCGTCATCACCACCACGAACAAGACCGGCCCCGCGCTAACGCGCGTCATGCTGACGGAAATGGCCAAGGGGCAGCCCGACGTCATCGTGTTCGAACTCGGTGACGGCTTGCTCGGCGCCTATGGCGTCGAGGCTATCCTGAACGCACCGGACATCCGTGCCGTGCTCACGGGGGTGGTGCTTTCGGCGAACGACCCGGTAGCCGCTTGGGGTGGCGTGAAGCTGCTGCGCGAGAAATTCTTGGTGGAGCCTTGCGCGGTCACCGGCCCCGCTACCGACAACCAGGTCGGCGTGGACATCATTCAAGACCAACTGAACGTACCGGCCTTCAACGCGATGACTTCCGGTGCCGCGCTGGCGGATTGCATCATTGATGCCGTAGGCCTGACGGCGCTGGCCAATTCACGCACGCCTGCCGATGCGGTGGAAGGCTGAAGATGAAGCGTCCCGCGTTCATTCTCGGTGGCACCGGCTATGTGGCCGGTGAACTGCTGCGCTTGTTGGCAGCGCACCCGCACCTCGCAGTGGCTGGCATTCTTTCGGATAGCCAGCCCGGCGAGCGCGTGGCGAAAGCTTTCCCCCACTTGGCGGCAGCCTTCCCGGAACTGACGTTCATCGATGAAGCCACGCTGACGCAGCGTCTTTGCGCTGCCGGCGAAAGCGCTCTGTTCGGCGCCGCGCCGCATGGTGTTTCGGCCACGCTCATCGACCGCTTGCTCACTGCGGCCAACGCAGCAGGCGCGAATCCGCGGGTCGTGGATATCTCGGCGGACTACCGCTTCAGCGATGTCGAGGCCTACGCGCAGGTGTACAAGCATGCGCACGCCGCTCCCGCCCGGCAGGCGCAGTTCACCTGTGCTGCCCCTGAGCATGTCACCGAACTGCATACGCAGCACGTGGCACATCCGGGGTGCTTTGCCACGGCAACGCTGCTGGCCACCGTGCCGCTCGTGAAGCTGGGCATTGCCGAGCCGCAGGTGTTCGTGAGCGGCGTGACTGGCAGCACCGGCGCTGGGCGCTCACCCACGGCTGGCACGCACCATCCGCAGCGCCATAGCGACCTCTATAGCTACAACGCCTTGGGCCACCGTCACGCGCCGGAAGTGGAAGGTATCGTTGCCAACCTCACCGGGACGCGCCCGCACTTGGCCTTCGTGCCCCACTCCGGCCCATTCGCGCGCGGCATTCACCTGACGGCGCAGGCCAAGCTGGCCCGCCCGATGAAGACTGCCGACGTCGTCGCCGCCCTACGCGAGTTTTATGCGGGCCAGCCTTTCGTGCGTGTGCTCGACGAGGCCCCGCGCGTGAAGGACGTGGCCACCAGCAACTACGCGCATCTGTCCGCGGCGGCCGATGGCCAGACCGTGGCCGTGATGGTGGCGATCGACAACTTGACCAAGGGTGCCGCTGGCGGCGCCGTGCAATGGATGAACCGCCTGTGCGGCTATGAGCAGACTGCCGGTCTGCTCGCTACTGCCCCTGGCTGGACCTGAGGAGCTTTGCAAAGATGAACGCCGTCGCTGATTCCACCCCATCCAATCTCGCCCATGTGTTCGCGCAGTACCCGTTCGAGGTCGCCAGCGCCAACGATGTCTGGCTGCAGGATGCGGCTGGGCGACGTGTGTTGGACCTGTATGGTGGCCATGCGGTGGCGGCTCTCGGCTATGGCCATCCGCGCTGGTTGGCAGCGCTGGAACAGCAGGCCCGTAGCGTGGTGTTTCAGACCAACGCCGTGCCCATGGAGATTCGCGAACGGGCAGCGCATCGCTTGGTTCAGTTTGCCGGGCTGTCGCTGAACCAGGTGTTCTTCATCAACTCTGGTGCCGAAGCGAACGAGAACGCTTTGCGCTTGGCTTTCAAACTGACGGGGCGTAGTGAAGCCGTGGCACTCGAGCAGGGCTGGCATGGGCGTACCGCCGCTGCCGGCGCCATCACTTGGGGCGCCGCCGAGAAGTGGTACGGCTTTCCGCGCACCCCGTTCGATGCGAAGTGGGTTTCACGCAGCGATGTGGATGCGGCCTGCGCCGGCATTACGGAGAAGACTGCTGCTGTCATCGTTGAACCCGTGCAAGGCGTTGGCGGTGCCTACGATATCGGACAAGCGATGGCCGACGCACTGCGTCGCCGCTGCGATGAAACCGGAGCGGTGCTCATCTTCGATGAAGTGCAGAGCGGCATGGGCCGAGTCGGTCAGCCGTTCGGCGCGAACCTCTATGGCGTGGAGCCGGACATCCTGACCACCGCCAAGGCACTCGGCGCCGGCTTCCCCGTCTCCGCGTTGATGTATGGCGACCGCGTGCGCTCCGCTGTGAAACTGGAAGGCCTCGGCACGACGTTTGGCGGCGGCCCCATGGCCTGCGCCATCGTCGAGGCTGTGGTGGACATTCTGGAAACCGAAAACCTGCTGGCCAACGTGCGTGCAGTGTCGGACTACGTCCGTGCCACGTGCCAAGTGGGCCCAGTGACCGGCTTCCAGGGCGCCGGCTTCCTGCTCGGTCTGCGTACCACCCGTCCGGCAAAAGAAGTGCAGCAGGCCCTGTTGGCTCGCAACATCCTCACGGGCACCAGCGGCGACCCGCATATCCTGCGCCTGCTGCCCCCGTTCACCTTGCGCCGCGAGCACGTCGACTTGCTCGCCACGGCGCTGGCGGAGATTCCTGCATGAAACGTTTCCTCGACCTCGCGGACTTCACCCGCGAAGAAGTCACCGACCTCCTGGCCTTGGCCCAACGCCTGCAAGACCATCCGGAGCCGCACGCGCTGGCTGGCAAGATTCTCGGCCTGGTCTTCATGAACCCGTCGCTGCGGACGCTCGCTTCCATGCAGGCCGGCATGCAACGGCTTGGCGGCACCAGCTTTGTCATCACACCCGGGCAGGGCACGTGGCAACTGGAAACCCGCTTGGGTGTGCGCATGGATGGTGGTGCCGCGGAGCACATCCGCGAAGGCTTCCCGGTGTTGGCCTCTTACTGCGATGCCATGGGCGTGCGCGCTTTCGCCGAAGGCAAGGACCTCGCAGCAGACTTGGCTGAAGAGCAATTCACCGCCATGGCCGCGCTCATCAACAAGCCGCTCATCAACCTCGAGTCTGCAGTGAACCACCCCTGCCAAGCGTTGGCGGACTGGAAGACGCTGGACGATGTTGGCGTGCCCCGCGGTGGCAAGTTCGTGCTGCACTGGGTAACGCACCCGCGCGCCCTACCGCTCGCTGTACCGGCCGCCACGCTGCACATGGCTGCGCACCGCGGCATGGAAGTGGTGGTTTGTCGCCCTGAAGGCTACGCCCTGCCCGAGGCCACCATGGCCAAGGCGCGCGCTGCTGCCGCGGCTTCCGGGGGCAGCGTCACCGAAACCACTGACCGCGCTGCTGCCACCGCCGGCGCCCATGTGGTTTACGCCAAGGAATGGGGCTGCACTGCCCCTTATGGCGATGCGGCCGCCGATATCGCGCTGCGCCAACACTTGAACGATTGGCAGGTAAGCGAAGCCAGCTTCGCGGCTGCCGCCAGCACCGCTCATTTCATGCACTGCCTCCCGGTACGGCGCAATGTCGCTGTGACGGACGAAGTGCTCGATGGCCCCCGCAGCATTGTGCTGCGTGAGGCCCACAACCGACTCGTCGTGCAGATGGCGGTACTCCACCGCCTCCTCGCACGTTGATTCCACTACCCCGCCCCGAGGAATGCCGACGATGAACTTCCGTGCTGACCAGACCGTTGCCGTCCGTGCCCTGCGCAGTGCTGCGCCGTACATTCGCATGTACAAGGGTAAGGTGTTTGTGGTGAAGGTGGGGGGCGCCCTGTTCGCAGACAAGAGCGCTACGCGCGCCTTCCTCGAACAAGTCGCCATTCTTCATCAGGTAGGTATCCGCGTGGTGCTGGTGCACGGCGGCGGCCCGCAGCTCGACGAAATGCAGCGCTCGCTCGGCCTGCAGCCGCAGATGGTGCAAGGCCGTCGCGTTACCGATGGCAAGACCATTGAGGTCACCGTCATGGTGCTGAACGGCCTACTGAATACGCAGCTGCTCGCCATGTGCAAGGAACTCGATATCAACGCCGTGGGCTACTCGGGCGTGGATGCTGGTCTTGTCACCGTGCACAAGCGCGCACCCGTGCTGCAGAAGGACGGCACCACCGTGGACTACGGCTTCGTGGGCGATGTGGATGGGGTGAACCCGGAAGTACTGCGCCAGGCGCTGGACGCCGGCTTTATGCCGGTAGTCAGCCCGCTCTGTGCGGACGACGCCGGCAATGTGCTGAACGTGAACGCCGACACCGTGGCCGCCGCCATCGGTGCCGCACTGGGCGCTGAAAAGCTGCTGCTGTGCACCGGCGCGCCGGGCATCCTAGAGAACATCGCGGACCCGCGCTCCATCGTGTCCTATACGGACCTCGAAGGTCTCGCCATGCTGCACGCCAGCGGCAGCCTCGCCGACGGCATGCTGCCCAAGGCTTCGGCTATCGAAGCGGCTATCAAGGGCGGTGTGCGTCGCGTCCACGTCGTGTCGTTCAAGAACCCGGATGCCTTGCTGGCGGAAGTGTTCACGAACGAAGGCACTGGCACGCTCATTGTCGAAGACATCGATGCGCTGTCGGCCGCCGAGCAGGGCAGCCAGCCGTGAGCCGTCTGTGGGACAAAGGCGCGCCGCTAGACGGCCGGGTGCTGGCCTACACCGCCGGTGAAGACCACGCACTCGACGACCGCTTGGTGGCTTACGACGTGCGCGCCTCCATCGCGCATGCCGAAGGCTTGCAGGCGGTTGGGCTTTTGTCCCGCACCGATCTCGATACGCTCACTGCCGCATTGAATGCCGCCGCCGCCGCGCATGCCGCGGGCGAGTGGCGCGTGCAACTGGAACAGGAAGATGGCCAGACGGCGCTAGAAGCACAGTTGGTAGCGCGCGCCGGTGAGGCTGGCGGTCGCATCCATCTGGGGCGTTCGCGTAACGACCAAGTGCTTTCGGCGCTGCGCTTGTATCTGCGTGATGCGGTCGGCCAAGTGGCTGCAGGCGCGGAGCAAGTAGCCCAAGCGCTGGACCGCTTGGCTGCGCGCCACCCGGACCTGGCGCTGCCCGGCTACACGCACCTGCAGCAGGCCATGCCGAGCAGCGTGGCTTTGTGGGCCGGTGGCTTTGCTGCTGAAGTACGGGATGACGCCACGGGTGTACAAACCGTGCTGCGTCGTCTGGGCAAGAGCCCACTCGGCAGTGCTGCCGGCTACGGCACGCCGGCGCTACCGCTGGACCGTGAAGCCACTGCACACCGCTTGGGCTTCACTGAGGCGCATAGCCCGGTCACTGCCGTACAAATATCGCGTGGCAAGGCAGAAGCACAGCTCCTGTTCGAAATTGCGCTGCTAATGACGGACCTGGGCCGCCTCTCAGCGGACCTCATGCTGTACTACACGCAAGAGTTCGCCTTCGTGAAGCTACCAGATGCCTTCACCACCGGCAGTTCCATCATGCCGCAGAAGCGCAACCCGGATGTGTTTGAACTCATTCGTGGCCGCACTGCCACGGCGCAGGCCTGCCTGCATGAAGCGCTTGGCATCATCGCCAAGCTCACCAGCGGCTACCACCGCGACCTGCAGTTGCTGAAGGTACCGGTGTTTCGCGGCATCGACTTGGCCATCGCCACCACGGACCTGCTCCCCGTAGCCTTGGATGGAGTGACGTTCGTCGCCGAGAACATTCATCTCGACCCTTCCATTCACGCCGCAGAACAGGCCAACCGCCTGGTCATCGAAGAGGGCATTCCCTTCCGCGAAGCCTACCGCCGCGTGGGCGCACAGCTCTTCGGGAAAAAATGACGTGATGTGACGTGACGCGGCGCGCAACCGCGCGCCCCGTTCAGCGAGCGGGCAGTTAGAACGCCTCGACGCCGAACGCCGCCACGGCATCGCCACCGGCCAACACCACTTCAAGGTGCGCGTAGGCCTGCGGTAGCAAATGCGCAGCGTGGAAGGCGGCCAGTTCTTCGTCGTGCGGCAGCGCCAACGGGTCGTTGGCATTGCGCACCAGCGCGTACAAGCCCACCAAGTGGCCGGTGGCCATGAGGAAGTCGTGCGCTACCGCGCCCGCGAAAGCCGCGTGCCCACCGCCGGCCAACACCGCCGGCAACACTTCCCGCAGACGCGCCACGAAGCGCTGTAGCGCAGCTTGCGCCACACCCGCCTTGTCGCCGCGGAAAGCGGCAATTTCGTTCAGCAGCGCGGTATAGCCCGCACCACCATCACGCGTGGTCTTGCGACCGATGAGGTCGGCGGCCTGAATGCCGTTCGTGCCTTCGTAGATGGGGATGATGCGCGAGTCGCGGTAGTACTGCGCCACGCCCGTCTCTTCCACGAAGCCCATGCCGCCCCATACCTGAATGGCGTGCGAGGTCACTTTGAGGGCACTTTCCGAAGGGAACGACTTCACGATGGGGGTGAGCAGGTCGCCACGCACACGCGCGGCTTCACGCTCCACCGGGTCGTCGCTATGGCTGGAGATATCGATAGCAGCGCTCGCCATCATGGCAATGCCGCGCGAAGCAGAAGTGAGCGCACGCATTTCCAGCAGCATGCGACGCACGTCGGCGTGTTCAATGATGCGGGCCTTGCCGCCTTCCGTGTTACGGCCCTGCACACGTTCCTTGGCGTAAGCCAAAGCATGCTGGTAAGCACGTTCCATGAGGCCGACGCCCTGCAAGCCGACACCGAGGCGCATCACGTTCATCATGGTGAACATGTTGTTGATGCCCTGGTTCAGGTTGCCGACCAACCAGCCACGCGCACCGCCGTTGTCGCCGAAAGCCATGACGCAAGTCGGGCTGGCCTTGATGCCAAGCTTGTGTTCCACCGACACGCAATGCACGTCGTTGCTCTTGCCGTCGAGGTAGCGCGGTACCAAGAACAGGGACAAGCCCTTGGTTCCGGCAGGGCTGCCCACGGCACGCGCCAGCACGAGATGGACGGTGTTCTCCGCCATATCGTGTTCGCCCCAGGTAATCCAGATCTTGCGGCCGAACAGCTTCCACATGTCGCCGTCGGGCTCGGCACGCGTGGCGATGGCGCCAAGGTCCGAACCGGCCTGCGGCTCGGACAAACACATGGTGCCGCTGTACTGGCCACTGACCATGGGCGGCAACCAGCGCGCCTTCAGTTCCTCGCTGCCATGCGCTTCGAGCGCCATGACGCCACCCACGCTCAGCTCCGAACACAGGCCAAAGGCCATGTTGCTGGCCGGCCATTGTTCGCCCACCGCGGTCCCCACCACGTGGGGCAGCCCTTGGCCACCAAAGGCCTCCGGGCCCGCCAAAGCGGGCCAGCCACCGGCCACGAACTGGGCATAGGCTTCCTTGAAGCCCTTGGCCGAGATGACGCCTTCCGGCGTAACGCGGCTGCCTTCCAGATCGCCGCTGCGGTTGATGGGCTCAAGCACGTTGGTGGCCAAGCGCCCCGCTTCCTCGATAACCGCGGCGACTTCTTCGCGGCCGATGCCGAGTTCGGCGTAACCCGGCAGGGCCAGTACGCGGTCCAGTTGGCCGTTGGCGGACAAAGTGCGGAGCAGGTCGGCGACCGGAGCAACGTAGGGCATGGGAAATGGACCATCAAGAGGGGAAGTTCTTGGAGTCTAGTACGCGTGACCCCCCTCAACCCGGAGTGAATTAAACTCATGGGTAACATAGTCCGACAATAAGTAATCCGCCTCCGACAGCGCAACCCGACGCGCTACTCGCGATACGCCGTGGGGCATGCCATTCTGCCGGTCTCGCCAGAACGACCAACCATCGCCGCTTGCCATCCACTTCAGGCCTTCACGCCTTGCTCGCACGGACCGAACCCATGCCCCTCTGGAAACGCGAATTCACCGTCGACTCCATCAACCACTTCCTCACGCAGGAACCGGTTCGTGCCCTGAGCGCCCATCTCGGCATGCGCGCGGAAGCTTTCGGCGACGACTTCCTCACTTTTTCGATGCCGGTCGATTCGCGCACCCATCAACCCATGGGGCTGCTGCACGGCGGCGCTTCCGTGGCACTGGCCGAAACCGTTGGCAGCGTGGCTGCCAACCTCAGCCTGTCGCTCGACCAGTCTGCCCTCGGTCAGGAAATCAACGCCAACCACTTGAAGGGCGTACGCAGTGGTCTCGTCCACGGCACGGCGCGCCCGTTCCATATCGGCGGCCGCTCCCAAGTGTGGAGTATCGAGATCCGCGATGACGCCGGTGCGCTTGTCTGTATCTCGCGCCTGACCATGGCGGTGGTGCCACGCCCCGTCGACGGCCCCACCTTCACCTATACCCCCGCTTGAAAAGGCCAGCCATGAAACTTCCTGCAGCACGCGTGCTCGCCCTGCCACTCTTCCTCGCCGGATTACTGTTGGCGGCCTGCGGCCAGAAAGGCGCCTTGACCTTGCCAGATAGTGGCGGGGCGACGCCTATCGTCATTCGTGAAGCGCCACCGCCCGCAGCGCAGACGACGACACCAGCGCCGGCCACAACGCCGGCTGCAGCACCGTCTGCGGTAACGGCCAACCCGCCGCCGCAGCGCTGACTTCCATGGAACCCAGCCAGACCGGTAGCGACCAAACGCTGTACCTCGTCGACGGTTCGTCGTATCTGTACCGCGCCTTCCACGCGCTGCCGCCGCTATCGAATTCGCGTGGCGAGCCTACCGGCGCTGTCTACGGCGTGCTGAACATGCTGCTCAAGTTCTTGAAGGACGAGCACCCCGCACGCATAGCCATCGTATTCGACGCTTCCGGCCCGACCTTCCGCGATGCCTTATTCGAGCAGTACAAAGCCCACCGGCCGCCCATGCCCGATGAACTGCGCGCACAGGTAGAACCGCTACTCGAAGCGGTGCAGGGGCTGGGGTTACCTTTGCTGCGCATCAGTGGTGTGGAAGCGGACGATGTCATCGGCACGCTCACTCGCACCGCCCGCACACAGGGGCTGCAGGTACGCGTGTCCACCGGCGACAAGGACATGGCGCAGCTCGTCGACGACGGCGTCACGCTTATCAACACCATGAGCGGCAGCGTCATGGACCGCGCGGGCGTGAAAGCGAAGTTCGACGTCTGGCCCGAGCAAGTCATCGACTACCTCGCACTCGTGGGCGATAGCGCTGACAACATTCCGGGCATTCCGAAAGTCGGCCCCAAGACCGCAGCAAAGTGGCTGGGGCAGTACGGCACGCTGGATGAACTGCTCACCAAAGCCGACGAAGTCCCCGGCAAGGTGGGCGAGAGCCTGCGTGAACACCAAGGCATCCTGCCGCTATCACGCGAACTGGCCACCATTCGTTGCGATGTGGAACTCGGCGTGGCTTTCGACAGCCTGCGCCTCGGCGAGCCCGACCGCGACAAGCTGCATACGTTGTTCCAACGCATGGAACTTCGCTCGCTGGCGCGACAGTTCGCCCCGCCGGCCGCTGTCATGGAAACCGACTTGCTGGGGGCTCCTGCCGCAGTCGCGAGCAAGTTCACTTCCGCAGGCGAGAGCAGTTCTACGGCAGATAGCATTTCAGCAGGAGATGGCACTTCCACAGCCGAAGCTCTTGTGGGCACGAGCGTGCTCGCGCCTCCGCCCCCTGCGCCACGCCACTACGAACTCGTACTCACTGCCGAAGCTTTCACCAAATGGCTGGAACGCCTGCAGGCCGCGCCACTGTTTTCCTTCGATACTGAAACCACCAGCCTCGACTACATGCGCGCCCAAATCGTCGGCGTGTCATTCGCGGTGGCACCCGGTGAAGCCGCCTATGTGCCGGTGGCACACTCGGGCCCGGGCACCCCGGACCAACTCTCGCGTGACTATGTGCTGGGCGCACTCAAGCCACTGCTGGAAGACCCTGCGCGGCCCAAGGTGATGCAACACGGCAAGTACGACCTGCATGTGCTGCAGAACCATGGCATTGCGCTGGCAGGCATTGCCTGGGACACCATGCTGGAAAGCTACGTGCTCGACAGCACGGCGACGCGCCACGACATGGACTCGCTCGCCCGCAAATATCTCGGTATCGAAACCATTACCTTCGAGCAGGTAGCAGGCAAGGGCGCGAAGCAGATTACCTTCGACCAAGTGCCACTCGAGACGGCCGGTGAATATGCGGCGGAAGACTCGGACGTCACCTTCCAATTGCACCAAACGCTGTGGCCACGGCTGGAAGCCATCCCTGGCCTCGCCGCGGTCTACACCACGCTGGAGCAGCCACTACAGCCGGTACTGCAGCGGATGGAACGTCGCGGCGTGCTCGTCGATACCGCCTTGCTGGCCATCCAGAGCGGCGAAATCGGCAAGCGCATGCTGGAACTGGAAGCCGAAGCGCACCTAGCCGCAGGGCAGCCGTTCAATCTCGAAAGCCCCAAACAGCTACAGCACATCTTGTTCGAAAAGCTGGGCATTCCGCCGCTGCGCAAAACACCGACCGGACAGCCTTCCACCGCAGAAGATGTGCTGGAAGAGTTGGCAGCGGACTACCCACTGCCCAAGCTCATCATCGAACATCGCGGTCTCGCCAAGCTACGCGGCACCTACACTGAAAAGCTGCCGTTGCAGGTGAACCCCAATACCGGGCGCATTCATACCAGCTACCACCAGGCCGTGGCAGCTACCGGGCG
>CALPVO020000045.1 GCA_943327025.2 Janthinobacterium lividum | reverse complement strand
GATGCGTGTGCTTGTGGCCGACCGCCAACGCGAAGCCGCCGCGGCCGCAAAGGCGCAACGTGAACTGCGCTGCGTCGCCGCGCCCTAGTAAGGCGTCCTGGTGAGGCGCCCTAGTGTCGTGGGCTAATGCCGCGCGCTAATGCGGCGGCCTATTGCGGTGCCTTTGGCGAAGTGCGCCTTAAGGTTGCCCGCTGGCGTTAGTGAGTGTCGAGCGCGCTGCATAGCGCTGCGCAATGATCGCCCCGGCCACCAACTGGGCTTGGTGGTAAGCAATCATGGGTAGGACCAGTAGCCCGAGCGCTGGATAGGCGCCGAACAGCGCCTTCGCCATGGGCATGCCGTTGGCGAGGCTCTTCTGGCTGCCGCAAAGCAGCAGGGCTACTGCGTCCTCCGGAACCAAACCTAGGCGCTTGGTTGCAGCATGCAGGCCGAAAAGCATGATACCGAGCAACCCGGTCACGGCCACCAGCATGATCACTAGCGAACTCGCTGAGGTCAGGTGCAGAACGTCTGCGGCAATGGCATCACAAAACGCTACATACATGACGAGCAAGACGGCACCGCGCTCGATGAAGCGTACCAGGCGAGGCGCCGCGCGCAGGCTGGGGAGCAGCCACGGCTGTAGCAGATGGCCTGCTGCGAAAGGGAGCAGTACTGTCCCCAGCAAAGAGCGGATGGCCTCGACCAAGGAGAGCTGCACGCCGCTGGTCGCTGCCAGCAGGCTGACCAGCATGGGTGTCATGAAGATGCCCAAGAGCCCCGACAGCGTGGCGTTGAAAATGGCAGCAGGCACGTTGCCGCGGGCGATGCCGACCAACGTTACCGCGGAGGCGATGGTGGAGGGGAGGGCGCAAAGATAGAAAAAGCCCAGTGCCAGCGGCATGGGCAGGGTGCCGCGCAACAGCCAGAACCCGCCGAGGCCGAGGACTGGAAAGACCAGATACGTGGCCGACTGAATGAGCAGGTGCAGACGGAAATTGCGGCTGCCAGCGTGCAGGCGCTCGCGCGACACCTGTGCGCCATGCAGTCCGAACACCAGCGCGATGCCCACGCTGGTGATGTGACCGAGACCAAGAGCGCCGTGGCTACCGCCCCAAGGAGCGGTGAAGCAGGCCAGTACCATGGCGCCGAGAATGCCGAGCAGGAAACTGTCGAGCCAAGCCGGCCACCTTGGCCACACCGACCAGCGTGACCTAGCGGAGTTGCCGGGTCCTGGCGCCGCCGTCATGCGTGGCGCGGGTCCAAGGTTTCCACGCCGGAGTCCCGGCCGATGAGCAGCACGTCCGCGCCGCGCCGCGAGAACAGCCCGTTAGTGACAACGCCGGCCACATGGTCGAGCGCCGACTCCAGCGCCACCGGGTCGGTGATGGCCAGGTTGTGCACGTCGAGGATGCAATTGCCGTTGTCTGTGGTGACGCCTTCACGCAGTACGGGCTGGCCGCCGAGTGCGACGATTTGCCGCGCCACATAGGAGCGTGCCATCGGGATTACCTCGACCGGCAGCGGGAAGCGGCCCAGCACATCGACCAGTTTGCTGTCGTCCATGATGCAGACGAACTTGCGTGAGGCAGCGGCGACGATTTTTTCGCGAGTGAGAGCGGCGCCGCCACCCTTGATGAGGGCGCCGTGGCGGGTCGCTTCGTCCGCGCCGTCGACGTACAGGGAGAGGTCGCCGGTGGAATTGAGGTCCATGACTTCGATGCCGGCGGCGCGCAACAGGCGGGTGCTCGCCTCACTGCTCGAGACGGCGCCGCGGATGTCATGTCGACGGCTGGCCAGGGCGGCGATGAAGTGGTTCACGGTGGAGCCCGTGCCCACACCGATGATCATGCCGTCTTCCACATAGCGCAGGGCCGCTTCCGCGGCGAGCTTCTTGCGGTTGTCTGCTGACATTGCGCGGGTCCTTGTTTTGCAGGGTTTGGTCACTGCCATGATACCGGCAGCGGAGGGCAGAAACGACGAGGCCCGCTTGCGCGGGCCTCGTCTTAGAAGTGCGAAGGGGAGGTGGAGTCCTTGCGGTTTCCGCCGCCCTTCTGCGGCTTCAGAAGAATTACTTCTTCTTAGCAGCAGCCTTCTTCTTCGCTACCTTCTTCTTCGCAGCTTTCTTCTTAGCAGCCATGATGAAACTCCTTACAGGTTAGTCCGGGGTTGAGTATATACACAGTATGAATAAAAACAAGCAACCCCCCTTGCAAATTTTTTTTTGCTTGTTCCAAAGGGCAATGCCGTTACCCACTGCAGGACTCTGCGTGAATTGCCAAGCGACAACGCTTTAGCGCTTGTCTTTACTGCCTTTGGCTTCCAGTGAGAGCACCGCTTTCCATTCCGCTGCGGTGATCGGCGTCACCGACAAGCGATTGCCTCGGCGCAGGATGAGCATTTCGTTGAGTGCAGCAAGTGGCTTGTTTTTAAGGGTTTCCAACAGCACCGGCGTGGCGAGTGGGCGCACCAGTTGGACGTCGACCACATACCAGCGCGGGTCGTCCGGCTTGCTGGCAATGTCTTGATGGTCGTGTCCCGGGATGAATTGCGTTGGGTCCGGATAGCCGGCCTTCACCACTTCCAATACACCGTAGATGCCCGGTGCATCGCAGTTCGAGTGATAAAGAAATGCGTGGTCGCCGACCCGCATTTGGTCGCGCAACATGTTCCGCGCTTGGTAGTTGCGCACGCCATCCCACATCGTGGTGC
Organism: Janthinobacterium lividum; assembly: GCA_943327025.2. Taxonomy (GTDB): domain Bacteria; phylum Pseudomonadota; class Gammaproteobacteria; order Steroidobacterales; family Steroidobacteraceae; genus CAIOHZ01. The sequence goes on along the minus strand of CALPVO020000045.1, from coordinate 8,973 downwards.
GCTTCGGAGCCTTCATAAAGTCCGCCAGTCCGAACACCGAGGGTTCCGATTTCATCAGCCAGTGGTTCATGAAGTTCTTCCTGAAAGTGCCTGAATCAACGTGATTTTCTGTAGCGCTACGGTCGTGCGAGTTAGAAGCGGCGCAGGCCGTGGGCAGTGAGCACGGCGTCGAGTGGCATGTCCCATGCGCGCCGCGGAACGCACGGCAGCTGCTGGCATGCATGCGCCAAACCCAAACGCCACGGGCGACGTCCTGCGGTACCGGCGAGTGCACGGTCGTAGTAGCCACCCCCCATGCCGAGTCGGTGCCCGGCAGCATCGAAGGCCACGAGTGGCATGGCGATGAGATCGAGGTCACGCGCGCGCCGCCATTGGTAGCGTGGGGTCGCTGGTTCCTCGATGCCGAGCGCGTTGCGCCGCATGGCGTTCGGTGTGAGTGGGCGACGGCCTTGCGGTGTCGCTGATGGGCGCGGCAAGGCCGCGAAGCGCAACAAGCGGAGACGGCGATGGGCGATGACCGGCAGATAGACCGTGCAACCGCGTTGCCAAGCGAGGCGCATGAGTTCAGCCGTGGGGAACTCTTCGCGTAGTGGCGCATAGAACGCGACGTGTTGTCCGGCGCGCAAGCGCAGGCATTGCGCGAAAGCTGCGGCCGCCGCTTTTGCTTCGGCGCGCCGCACCAGGGGCGGCAGGCCACGTCGGGCTTGGCGGGCGGCGCGGCGCAGGGCTTGCAATGCGGTGGCGCTGCTCACGCTAGGCGCTGCAAGTTCGGCACCCGCATGGGCCGCAGCGTTGGCTATTGGCGGGTTGGCGTGGTTCTTCATCGGCTACTCCGGAGACGATGTCCTGCATCCGGCGGGTTGCGCTACCAACCCGGCCACCAAAGGAAACCCCGAACAGGTTGCCCTGTCCGGGGTAAGGGAGATGGCGCCGTCCGCCTGTGCCGTGCTGAGCCGTTGCCCTCGATCCAAGGCAACAAGTGGGGCGAGCCAAAGGCACTTAAGGCTTTCCGCTCGAGGCGGACTTGCGCAATGCTGCCAATGACCCAATGCCCCGGGGTTTAGCAAATTAGGGTCGAGGGGTCCCAGGCTCACTGCTCGAACACCGCAGGCGGCGCCAAACTTTTGGGGAGCCACACGGTGGCACCCCCTGTACTGTCATTCAGTCGATGGTCATTTGACGGCTGTCCTGCAGCGCGCCTTCGACCTTCTCGCGCATCGACTTCATGCGCTCTGCCAGGGAACCGTCCGTGTCGCCACCGCGCATGCGGAGCTTCAACAGTTCATCGGTAATGTTCAGTGCCGCCATGACGGCCACGCGGTCAAGACCAACTACCTTGCCACTGTCGCGAATATCGCGCATGCGGGTATTCAGGAATTCGGCGCAGTCGAGCAGATGCGCGCGCTCTTCCGGGGCGCAGGCGAACTGGTAGTCCTTTTCCAGCAACCGCACGCTGACGCGTGACACCACGGCTTCCGTGGGCGGCTTGGGGGCGGCATTGCTCACGTTCCCTGCTCCATGGATTTGAGACGGCCAATCATGGCCTCGACGCGGGTGCGGACCTGCTCGTTCTTCTGCATGAGGGCCGAGCGTTCCGCGCTCAGCGCGTCTTGGCGCTGGCGCAGGGCACGGTTTTCCTCACGGAGCAGATCCACCGCGCGCAGTAGTTCGTCCAGGCGGCGCTCGAGGCGCTTCAATTCCTGTTCGATGGCGGTGGGGTTGGTGTCGCTCATGGGCGCATCTTGGGGCGCGGGCCTCGCGGAGTCAATGCGGCCGGCATCCCTGTGCCTGCGGTAACATAGACGGATGGCCTCCCTTGCCCCTTTCCATCATCTGGACCGCAGTTTCGCGGCGGCCGGTTCTCCGGTCGACGCTGCGGAAGCCCACGGCTGCCTGGCCGGTTCCCTCTGCGCAGTAGCGGCTTACCGCTTCGAGCACTGGCTTGCCGAAGTCATGCCGGAAGAGGAAGACGCGGACGAGGACAGCGGTCATGCGCTGGCGGTCTTGCTCGAGAACGTGTTCCACGAGACCTCGCAGGCTTTGGGCGGGCAGTCCATGGAGTTCGCGCCGCTGCTGCCCGATGATGAGACGCCTTTGCCGCAACGCGTGCGCGCGCTCATTTCCTGGTGCACGGGTTTCCTCTACGGCCTCGGCGCCGGCGGTCTGCCTGCGCCGGAACGCATTCCCGGCGAGATTGGCGAGGTATTGAAAGACTTCACCGAACTGACGCGCGCTTCGGACCTCGAGCCTACGGTGGAAGAGCAGGAGTCCGCCGAGGCGGACTATGTCGAACTCGTGGAATATGTGCGTGCCGGCACACAGTTGGTGTTCGAAGAACTCGCGCCACTGCGCGAACGCGCGCTCGGGCTGGCGGCTGCCGGTGCGGCGCCGCGGCACTAGTGGCACTGCCACCATGAACGCCGTCCCGCCACTGCTTGCCGCACCACGTTTGCGCCGCGAAGAATTTGCGCGCCGCCGCCGGCAACTCATGAAAGAGATGGGTCCGGGTACCATCGCCATCCTGCCCGCGGCGCCAGTGCGCCATCGCAACAGCGATGTGGAATACCAGTACCGGCAAGACAGCGATTTCTGGTACCTCACTGGTTTTGCCGAACCGGAAGCGGTTGCGGTGTTGGTGCCGGAGCGCGAGCAGGGCGAGTTCATTTTGTTCGTACGCGACCGGGACGCGGTCCGGGAACTGTGGGATGGCTCGCGTGCGGGCACCGAGGGCGCCGTGCGTGCCTACGGCGCCGACGATGCTTTCCCCATCAGCGATATCGACGAGATTCTGCCCGGCCTCATCGAGCGTTGCAGTGCGGTCTACCACTCGGTGGGCCTGCACCCGGAATTCGACCAGCGCATTTTCAGTTGGGTGAATGGCCTGCGCGCCCAGGCCAAATTTGGTCTGCATACGCCGCAGGAGTTTGTGGCACTGGACCACCCACTGCATGAACAGCGGTTGGTGAAGAGCCGCGATGAACTGGGCTTGCTACGCCATTCGGCGACCATTGCCGTGGGGGCGCATGAGCGCGCCATGCGTTTCGCTGTTCCTGGGCGGACGGAATATGAAGTGGCGGCCGAACTGCTGCACGAGTTCCACCGCCACCGCGCGGATATCAGCTATTCGCCCATTGTGGGTGGCGGTGACAACGCCTGCGTCCTGCACTACCGCGACAACAGCGCCACCTTGCACGATGGTGACTTGTTGCTCATCGACGCCGGGTGCGAGTACGAGTACTACGCCTCAGACATTACCCGAACTTTCCCGGTGAATGGTCGGTTCACGCAAGCGCAACGGGCCATCTACGACCTCGTCCACGCCGCCAATCTCGCCGCCATTGAGCAAGTACGGCCGGGTCGGCACTGGGACGAGCCGCACATGGCGGCGGTGAATGTCATCACCGCTGGCCTCGTGGAACTGGGCCTATTGCAGGGCAAGGTGCCGCAGTTGGTGCAGCAAGGGGCCTACCGCGAATTTTTCATGCACCGCACCGGCCATTGGCTAGGCATGGACGTGCACGACGTGGGTGAATACAAGGTGGCGGATGCGTGGCGCGAATTCGCCCCGGGCATGGTCACTACCATCGAGCCCGGCCTGTACTTCCCGCCAAGTAACTTGCGCATTCCCGCCGAGTTCCGTGGCATCGGGGTGCGCATCGAGGACGATGTGGCCGTGACGCGCGGCGCACCGGAGGTGCTCACCGGCGCCTTGGTGAAGGACGCCGACGGCATCGAAGCGTTCATCGCTGCGGCCCGCCGATGAGCGCCGCTGCCACTGCGCCAGTGGTTGACCTTGCCATCGTGGGCGGCGGCATGGTGGGCGCCTGTCTTGCCTTGGCCTTGGCCGACACGCTGCAGGGTACCGGCCGCCGCGTAGTGCTGCTGGAGGCCACTCCGCCCGACACCGGGCAGAGCCCGAGTTTCGATGGGCGTACCTCCGCCTTGTCGAATGGCAGCCGTCGCATCCTCAACACGCTCGGTGTTTGGGAAGCCGTGGTGGCGCAGGCGGCGCCCATCAGCCGTATTCATATCAGTGACCGTGGCCGCTTTGGGGCTGCGCGGATCGACGCCGTGGAGCAAGGCCTGGAGGCCATGGGCTACGTGGTGCCGAACCGCGCGCTAGGCGCCGCCTTGTGGGCACGCCTGCAAGACCACCCCAGCGTGGCGCTGCGTGCGCCGTGTCGGGTGGTCGGGTTGGTGCGTGAGTCGCACTGCGTGAACCTGACACTCAACGATGGCAGCACGCTCGCGGCGCGTTTGGTGGTGGCAGCGGATGGGGCTCAATCGGCGGTCCGTGAAGCGGCAGGGGTGAGCGCTACTGCTGATGACTACGGGCAGGTGGCCCTCATCACCCAAGTCGCCGCCGGCAAGCCGCACGCCGGCGTGGCCTATGAGCGTTTCACTTCTTCAGGTCCCATTGCCGTGCTGCCCTTGCCGCCGGCACTAGGGCACCAGCGCGTTGCTACCGTCTGGACGCTGGCGCCCGCAGAAGCGGCGCGCGTACGGGCGCTGGATGACACGGCGTTCCTCGGCGAACTGCAGCAAGCCTTCGGCTGGCGCCTCGGTCGGTTGAGTGCGCCTGGGGAACGTTTGGCTTACCCGCTCGCGCTGGTGCAGGCCGCCTCGCTCGTCAGTGAGCGAGTAGCCATCATCGGCAATGCCGCCCAAGGGTTGCATCCCATTGCTGGACAGGGCTTCAATCTGGGTCTGCGCGATGCCGTCACGTTGGCGGAGTGCGTCGCGGATGGGCTCGCGCAACCTGACGGCGACCCGGGAAGTTCCGCGGTGCTGCAGCGCTATGCCGATTGGCGTGCCGCCGACCGTCGCTTGCTGGTGCGCTTTACCGACGGCTTGGTGAAGCTTTTTGGTGCGAGCCTTGCGCCGCTGCGTGCGGCACGTAGCCTCGGGCTCTCCTTGTTTGACGTGCTGCCACCGGCGAAAGCGGCCCTGTCCACGCTGTCTACGGGCGGTGGTGGCGAACTGCCGCGGCTCGCTCGTGGCTTGCCGTTGCGTGGCGCGGCGCTGGCACCGCCAGAGGGGGCGCCATGATGGCCGAACCTCGGGGTGCACGGCGCCAAGTACGCCGCGACGTCGACGTCTTGGTCGTCGGGGGTGGCGTGGTCGGTGCGGCAACCGCCGTGCTGTTGGCGACGCAGAACTCGACGCGCGGTTTGAGCGTGGGCTTGGTAGAGCCGCGTGTGCTCGCTCTGCCGGCGGCAAATGCGGATTGGGACCTGCGAGTGTTTGCCTTGTCGCGCGCCTCACAGCGCCTGCTGGAGGCTTGTGGCGTATGGCCGCAAGTGTTGCGGCGCGCCCATGCCTACCAAGGTATGCGGGTGTGGGACAGCGTCGACAGCGCAGACGGGCCTCGCGCGCTCACGTTTACGGCCGGTGAGCTGGGCGAGCCTGAGCTTGGCCACTTGGCGGAAGTGGCCACGCTGCAGGCCGCTCTGCATGCGGCGGCGATGCGCGCCGGTGTGCGGGTGTACGCCTCGGCGGTCGAGTCGTTCATGGCGGAGGCGGAAAGTGCCGTGGTGACGCTTGCGGATGGCACGGTCCTGCGCACTGGGCTCGTGGTTGCCGCAGAAGGCGCGGACTCGCCGCTACGCGAAGCGGCTGGCATTGCCGCCACCGTGCACGACTACCACCAGCGGGGTGTGGTGGCTTTTTTGCGTACTGAGCGCAGTCATGAAGACATTGCCTGGCAACGTTTTCTGCCAGAAGGACCCTTGGCCTTGCTGCCGGTAGCTGCGGGGCGTGTGTCCATCGTCTGGACCTTGCCCACGGACCACGCTTTGCGCGTCATGGCCATGGATGACGCGACGTTCGAGCAAGCGGTTACGGCGGCCAGTGATGGCGTGCTGGGTGAACTGCGCCTCGACTCGGCGCGCACTTCTTTTCCGCTGCGGCGCATCACTGCGGCGACTTATGGCGGCACGCGTCTGGCGCTGGTGGGCGATGCCGCCCATGCGGTGCACCCACTGGCTGGGCAGGGCGCTAACCTCGGCCTGCTCGATGCGGCGGCCCTGGTGCAGACCATCGCTGAGGCAGTCCAACGCGGCGAGGATATCGGCGACCCGGGCCCGTTGGGCCGCTATGCGCGTTGGCGTCGTGCGGAAGCCGCACCACTTACGCTTGGCATGCATGCGCTGCAACAAGCCTTCAGCAGCCCGCAGGGCTGGTTGGGCTCCTTACGGCGTCAGGGGCTGGGTGTGGTGGCGGGCAACCGCTGGTTGCGCCGCCAGTTCATGACGCGCGCCATGGGGCTGGGTGGCGAGGCGCCGCGGTTGTGCCTTGGAAAATCGCTGTTGCCAGAGCCCTGAGGGTACGGCGTGCCGCGAACCGTCGCCGTGCGTATTGCACGGCGGCATTCAAGGTGCCAACAAGGTATCCATCTTCGCGGCGCAGATGAAGTCGTTCACCGACAAGCCGTCGATCTCATGCGTGGTGAACAGCACCCGGCAATAGTGGTAACCCACCTGCAGGTCTGGATGATGGTCCTCGGCGTTGGCGATGTGCGCCAGCGCGTTCACGAAGCCCATCGTGCGGTAGAAGTTCCGGAACGACAGGTCGCGCTTTAGGCTTTTGCCATCGTCCGACAGTCGCCAGTCCGCATGGAGTTGCGCCATGGCCGCTGCCGCTGCCGCGGGTTCCATGGGGGCAATGCCGCCACGGCAAGATTCACAGCGGCGGTCTTTTAACAGCGAGTCGGTCATGTGCGTCTCCGATAGGTGCGGGCGATATACGCCTCGACCATGTCCTGAAATTCTTCGGCAATCCGCTCGCCTTTGAGCGTGACCGTTTTCTCGCCGTCTTCGTAAACCGGGGCGACCGGACGTTCGCCGGTGCCAGGCAAGCTGATACCGATGTTGGCGTGCTTGCTCTCGCCGGGCCCATTCACTACGCAGCCCATCACGGCTACGTTCATCATTTCCACGCCCTCGAACTCGCTGCGCCAAGCGGGCATGCGGTGGCGGATGTGGCTCTGAATGGACTGGGCCAGTTCCTGGAAGTAGGTACTGGTGGTGCGCCCGCAGCCGGGGCAGGCCACCACTTGCGGCAGGAAGGCGCGAAAGCCCATGGACTGCAAGATTTCCTGCGCAACGATAACTTCGCGGGTGCGGTCGCCACCGGGCTCGGGTGTGAGCGATACGCGGATGGTGTCGCCGATGCCTTCTTGCAGCAACACAGCCATGGCGGCGGTGCTCGCCACGATGCCCTTGCTACCCATGCCCGCTTCGGTGAGGCCGAGATGGAGTGGGAAGTCGCAGCGCGCCGCCAGCTTGCGATAGATGGTAATCAGATCTTGAACGCCGCTGACCTTGGCCGAGAGCACGATACCCTCGCGCGGCTGGCCCAGTTCCACGGCACGCTCAGCGCTATCGATGGCGCTGACAACGATGGACTCACGGACCACGTCCATGGCATCCCACGGCTCGGCCCGCTGGTTGTTCTCGTCCATCAAGCGCGTGAGCAAGTCCTGGTCGAGGCTGCCCCAGTTCACGCCAATGCGTACCGGCTTGCCGTAGCGACAGGCCATTTCAATCATTTCGGCGAACTGGGTGTCGCGCTTGCTACCGCGCCCGACATTGCCGGGGTTGATGCGCAGCTTGGCCAGCGCCTCGGCGCAAGCCGGGTGGGCCTTCAGCAAGCGGTGACCGTTGAAGTGGAAGTCACCCACCAAGGGTACGTCGATGCCCATGGCAGCGAGGCGGTCGCGGATGTGCGGCACTGCCGCGGCGGCGCCTTCTTCGTTCACCGTGACACGGACCAGTTCGCTGCCGGCACGGGCCAACGACGCCACCTGCGCGACGGTGGCTTCGATGTCGGCCGTGTCCGTGTTGGTCATCGACTGCACGACGATGGGGGCGCCGCCGCCGACGGCGACGCCACCAATACGGGCCTGCAGGCTGCGGCGGCGCGGGGGTAATGCCATGGGTTCAGATCACCAGATGCGGATGCGGTCGTCTGGCGCTTTCCACATGCCATCGCCGGGTTGCGTACCGAAGGCTTGGTGGAAGGCGTCCATGTTCACCGGCGAACCGATGGCGCGGAAACGGCCGGGGGAGTGTGGGTCGGTGGTCAACTGCTGCAGCAGCGCGGCATCGCGGTATTGCGAACGCCACACCTGTGCCCAGCCGAGGAAGAAGCGCTGGTCGCCGGTGATGCCATTCACTACGGGCGCTTCCTTGCCGCCCAGTGACAGGCGGTAGGCGCGGTAAGACACCGCCAGCCCCGAGACGTCGGCGAGGTTCTCACCGAGCGTGAGCTTGCCCTGGATGTTCTTGCCGGGGAGCGGCTGGTAGCCGTCGTACTGAGCCACCACGCGGGCGGTCAGCCCTTCGAAGGCCTTGCGGTCATCGGCGGTCCACCAGTTCTTCAGGTTACCGTCCGCATCGAACTGGCTACCCGAGTCGTCGAAGCCGTGGCTAATCTCATGGCCGATGACCGCGCCGATGCCGCCATAGTTGGTGGCGTCGTCGGCGGCCATATCGAAGAACGGGGGCTGCAGGATAGCCGCCGGGAACACGATTTCGTTCATGGTGGCGCTGTAGTAGGCGTTCACCGTCTGCGGCGTCATGCCCCACTCGCTACGGTCGATGGGCTTGCCCAACTTGCCGAGGTTGCGGTCGAGTTCGAAGCGGTTGCTACGCTGCGCGTTACCGACGGGGTCGTCGGCCTTGACCTCGAACGCTGAGTAGTCACGCCATACATCGGGGTAGCCGATTTTCACGCGGAAGGTGCTCAGCTTCTTCTGCGCCTGTGCCTTGGTGGCAGGCGTCATCCAGGTGAGCCCATCAATGCCTTGGCGATAGGCTTCCTGAAGGTTGGCCACCAGCGCCAACATGCGCGCCTTGGCTTCTGGCGGGAAGTGGCGTTCCACGTAGAGACGGCCCACGGCTTCGCCCAAGGCGCCACCGCGGCCAGCACCGACGGCGTCCGTCGCTTGTCGCCAGCGCTGCTCTTCCTGCT
>CALPVO020000044.1 GCA_943327025.2 Janthinobacterium lividum | reverse complement strand
TGGCGACGGGATGATGACCGTGCCGCCAACCGCCGGCACTCCGGAGTTGGCTTCACCGAAGCGCGCACCCTCCAGAAATCGTACGAAATCCGGATGACGCACCAAATTCTGAACCTTCTGACCGAAGTCCAGTTTGCGACGCAACCCAATCATGTCTGCAGCGCGGCGATTGAACCACTGAATCTCATCCTGACCCGAGAGCACGATGACACCATCCGGCATGGCGGCCGTCATCTGCCGGAATTCGCGGAACAACTGGGTGACACGGCGCTTATGAAACTGCTTGCGACGGTACAACCGTGTCGCCAACGCCACCACCTCACCCCAGGGCCCACCAAAATCCGGTGGCTGTTCGGACGCGCGACGCCGCAACCAATGCTCGAAGCGCACCAGTTGCCATAACGTCCAGAGAAGATAAACACCAAGGCCCAGGGTGATACCAAGCAACGGCCGCCCTGCGGCCAAGCCGGCCAACAGCCCCAGCAAAGCCGAAAGCCCTGCACGAAGCGCGACCTGCAAGAGGATGGTGGAGTAACCCATAGACGGTGTATGAATATTCAGGACGGACGGGTGGAGAAACGATAACCCGCGCCGCGGACCGTCTGCACGTAGTGGTCAACGCCATGGTCCGCCAAGGCCTTGCGCAGGCGCCGGATGTGGACGTCGATGGTACGTTCTTCCACGTAGACATTACCTCCCCAGACGCGGTCGAGAAGCTGGCTGCGACTGTAGACTCGGTCCGCATGGGTCATGAAAAACGACAGCAAGCGGTATTCCGTGGGGCCCAGGGCAACGGTGGTTTCTCCCGCCATGACCCGGTGACCCGCGGCGTCCAGTGACAACAGCTCGTGCCGTACCGTTTCACCATCGCTCGCCGGAGAGGTGCGGCGGAGCACCGCTTGGATACGCGCCAACAGTTCGCGGGGGGAGAAAGGCTTGGTCAAGTAATCGTCAGCGCCACCTTCGAGCCCCGCCACCTTGTCATGTTCCTCGGCGCGAGCCGTCAGCATGATGACCGGCAGGTCGCGCGTCTCGCGGTCTTTCTTCAATTGCCGCGTGAGCTCCAGCCCGCTCATGTCCGGGAGCATCCAATCGACCAGCAGCAAATCGGGGCGCTGGTCGGCAATGGCCGTCCGCGCTTCGCGGCAATCTTCGGCCTCGGCCACTTCGTAGCCGGCACGCCGCAAACCGAAAGCGATCATCTCGCGGATAGACTTCTCATCTTCGATCACCAGTATGTGACGGTTGCTCATGATGACGCTTGCCTTGTTGTGCCTTTGAGCACTAACCGGAAATACCCTGGAGGGCGGAGATGACGACCCTTGAGCATTAGATGTCAGCATTATGACACCCCCGTGACAATTACTTCGAAAGGCTGCAATTGCAGCCTTTCGGTAGTGACTCCATCATGAAACCGCGTGGCAGGCCTCACGCCAGACGCACCACTGAAGGCACCGCCACTTGGTCGCGCAAGTACACCGGTTGCGCAGCCTCCGCGGGTACGCCCTCCCCGGCGAGCAAGCCTTGGCGACCGAGCCAAGCCAGAACGCGTGCGTCGGGCCAAGTGGCTTCAACCTCAGCGCCCATGAGTGTGGGTCGGCTTCGCTCGGCAGAACCGTCCGGAACCTGGGCCTTGCCAGACCCGCCCGCTGCGGCCAGTGCGATAACGCCAGGACCGACGAACTGACCGACTTGCTCTAATAACGACTCCGGCTTCAGCAAAGCTTCCGGGAACAATGGCGCCGCGTCGGCCCATGCTGCGGGCGCATCCTTCCACGCCGCCGCATAGAACTCGCCCATGCGCGCATCGATGACAGCGACCACTGGCCCATGCGCATTGGCGCGCGTGGCAGCCGTGGCCCCCATGGACTCAGGTGGCTCACGGGGCTCAGGGGGCCCCGCGAACCCGCTGGCCGCAGCTGCCAGAACGCGCAGCCCCGACACCGGCACCACCGGCCTGTCCAGCGCCAAGGCCAACCCTTGCGCCACCCCGATGGCAATACGTAGCCCCGTGAACCCGCCAGGGCCACGGCAAACGGCGATGGCATCGAGCGCCGCACGGTTAATGCCACACTCTTGCAACAATTCTTCCACAACGCCAAGCACCTGATTGGCGTGGCCCGTGCCCAATTGGAAGTGCCGATAGGCGCAGACATCGCCATGTAACAAAGCGACACCGAGCCGTTCCGTGCTCGTGTCGATGGCCAAGATGGTTGGCTTGGCCAATACCGCGACAACCTCCGACACATCACTCATACCGCTTCGCCTCCCAACCGTTCGCGCACTTGTTCGGCCACGAAAGCGCAAGCCTCTTCGCCAGACTGTGTACGTCGCATGGGCGGCAGACTGTTCAGAAACACACGCCCGTAGCTTTTGCTGCGCAGACGCGGGTCGCACAAAACAATGACGCCCGTATCGTCCGCATCGCGAATGAGTCGCCCCACACCCTGCTTCAGCGCCAGCACGGCCTGCGGCAACTGGTATTCACCAAAGCCATTGCGCCCAGTGCGGCGATAGCCTTCAAGACGCGCGCGCAGAACCGGGTCGTCGGGCGGCGCAAAAGGCAACTTGTCGATGACCACTACCGACAAGGCTGGCCCACGCACGTCCACGCCTTCCCAGAAACTGCCCGTGCCGAGCAACACGGCATTACCCAATTCACGGAAACGGCGCAGCAAGGTGTCGCGCGGCATCTCGCCTTGCACCAAGAGCGGGAACGGCGTTTCAGTACCGAGCCGTTCACGTAGCACGCGTGCGCCTTCGGTCAGCCCGCGGTGACTGGTGAACAGCAAGAAGGTACGCCCGCCCGCCGCCCGAATGACGGGCAAGGCGCTATCAATGACCGCGGCGGTATGCGCACGGTCCGAAGGTTCCGGCAAGTTCGGTGGCAGATACAGGACGGTCTGGCGTTCGTGGTCAAAGGGACTCGGCAGGACCATCGCCGGCGCTTCGGGCGCACCAATGCGCGCCAGGAAATGCGTGAAGTCGTCGCCCACCGCGAGTGTCGCGGAGGTGAACACGAAGGCGCAGCGACGCGAATCCATGTGAGTGCGGAGCCGGTCCGCCACTTCGAACGGCGTGAACTGCGCATTGAAACCGCGTGGACCGCAGTCCACCCATTTCACGCCATCGTCCGCGTTGGCGGCCACCAGTTCGCGCAAGCGAGCGAGCGTTTCTGCGCAACGCCGCGCGAAGGCCTTGGGCACCGGCTCCTCGCCCGCGGTTTCATGCAGATGACTGTATACCGCGTCGAGTTGGGCGGCCACGTCATCGAGTGCCTCGAGGAAGGCGTCCGGGAGCTGGGCCCAGTCGATGCGCGCACTGCTGGCACCCACCGCCCGGACGGCGGCCGCAATGGCCAATTCGCAGGCTTCCAGCCCGCGGCGCAGAGTGCCATCGAAGGCCCCACTGCCCGGCAACTGCTCCCAAGCATCGCGTGCCAGCGTTGTCAGCGTCCGCGCCGACATGGCATGCCCGAAAAACTGCGCCGCAATCTCCGGCACCTGATGGGCTTCATCCAGCACCACGGCATCCGCACCCGGTAAAAGCTCACCAAAACCTTCTTCGCGCAGTGCCAGGTCGGCCAGTAGCAAGTGGTGGTTCACCACCACCAAATCCGCCGCCATGGCCTCGCGCCGCGCCAACACCACATGACAACGTTGGAACTGCGGACACTCGTTGCCGAGGCAGTTATCACGCGTGGAAGTGGCCTCCATCCACACCGGATCCGTCTCCGGCACGCTCGACAGTTCCGCGATGTCGCCGCTGCGGGTGGTTTCCGCCCATCGGGCGATGCGTGTCAGGGCCGGCGCCGTCCGCCCGCGCGTCGCTTCCTGCAATCGTTGTCTACACAGGTAATTCGCACGCCCCTTGAGCAGTGCCACCTTCACTGGCCGCCCCAGTGCCGCAGCCAACATAGGGAGGTCGCGGTGGAATAACTGGTCCTGCAGGGTGCGGGTACCGGTGGACACCAGCACATGGCGCCCGGACAACAGCGCTGGCACCAGATAAGCAAAGGTCTTGCCGGTGCCAGTGCCCGCCTCCACCACCAGCTTGCTGCCGAGGTCGAAAGCCTCCGCCACCGCCTCCGCCATGCGCAATTGCGCTGCCCGCGGCCGGTAGCCGGGAACAGCGCGAGCCAACTGGCCGTCGGCAGCGAAAAGGTCACGTAAAGAGGACATCCCCGCATTATCCCATGGGGCGACTAGGCTCACCGGTTTCCGTGACCTTCCTCGCGCATTTGTATACAGCCGCGCTAGTTATGGCCGGCATTGCACTTTGTGACGATTCGGGATGTTGCACCGCGTTATACTCGGTGCCTCGTTGATTGGCGCGAAGGACGACGTTACTCATGATGATGGCCTTCAATACAGCCCCTGCATCGCTGGTGCAGTGGGTGGAAGAAGTCGCCCGGCACACGCAGCCGGACAAGATTCACTGGTGCGACGGCTCCGCGGAAGAAAACGCTGCGCTGGTCGCGGGCCTTGAGCAGACCGGTGACCTCCTTCCGCTGAATGGCGACACCTTCCCGGGTTGCCATCTCTACCGCTCGCATCCTTCCGACGTCGCGCGCGTAGAACACCTCACCTTCGTCTGCACCGAAAAGCAAGAAGACGCCGGCCCCAACAACCCGTGGATGGACCCCGTGGAGGCGCACGCCACCATGGATGCCCTGTTCGCCGGTTGCATGCGCGGACGCACGCTTTATGTAGTGCCTTATTGCATGGGCCCTATCGGCTCCCCGTATTCGCGTTGCGGCGTCGAGATTACCGACTCCGCCTATGTGGTCATCAACATGCGCCTCATGACGCGCATGGGCCAGGCAGCACTGGAGCGCATTGCCGCTGACGGCACGTACGTGAAGGGCCTGCATTCCACGGGTGAACTGGACCCGAACCGCCGCTTCATCATGCACTTCCCGGAAACGCTCACCATCAAGAGCTACGGCTCCGGCTATGGCGGCAACGCCTTGCTCGGCAAGAAGTGCCATGCGCTGCGTATCGCTAGCCATCAGGCACGCCGCGAAGGCTGGCTGGCCGAGCACATGCTCATCCTCGGGCTCGAAAGCCCGGCGGGTGAAACCCATTACATTGCTGCAGCCTTTCCTTCGGCCTGCGGCAAGACGAACCTGGCGATGCTCATCCCGCCTGACGCCTTCCCGGGCTGGAAGGTGTGGACCGTGGGCGATGACATCGCGTGGCTCCACCCGGGACCCGATGGTCGCCTCTACGCCATCAACCCGGAAGCGGGCTACTTCGGCGTGGTGCCGGGTACGGCGCCCGCCAGCAATCGCAACGCTTACGAAATGATTCGTCGCGACACGCTGTTCACCAACGTAGCGCTGACCGCTGACGGCGAACCTTGGTGGGAAGGCCGCCCGGACGGCAAGCCGGTCATCGATTGGCAAGGCCGCCCCTACGACGACCAAGGCGACGCGAAGAAGAACCCGGCAGCGCACCCGAATTCGCGCTTCACCGTTTCGGCCAAGGCAAACCCTTGGTTCAGCCCGGCCGCGGAAGCGCCAGGCGGCGTGCCCATTTCCGCCATCGTGTTCGGCGGCCGCCGCCGCGAACTGGCACCGCTCGTCTATGAGGCCCGCGACTGGCAGCACGGCGTGCTCGTCGGCGCCGGCGTCGCCAGCGAAACTACGGCCGCCGCCACCGGGGCGGTGGGGGTGGTGCGCCGCGACCCCATGGCCATGAAGCCCTTTGCCGGCTACCACTTTGGTGACTACTGGCAGCATTGGCTGGACATGGGCGCCCGCCTCGCGAACCCGCCGCGCGTGTTCCACGTGAATTGGTTCCGCCAGAACGCCGCCGGCAAGTTCCTGTGGCCGGGCTTTGGCGACAACCTGCGCGTGCTGAAGTGGATGGTGGACCGCGTAGCGGGCCGTGCCGGCGCCACGGAGGCAGCCATCGGCCACTTGCCGCGTCCGGAAGACCTAGACCTGAACGGCTTAGACCTCGCCCCGGAAACGCTGAACGAACTGCTGGCCGTGGACCACGCCGCTTGGGTGAAGGAACTGGCGGAAGTGGAGAACTATCTCAAGGAGTTCGCGCCGCGCACCCCAGCCACACTGCACGTGGAACTGGGCAAGACGCTAGGCAAGGTGGGCTACATACCCCGGTCACCTGCGGGCCTCGGCAACGGGGCCCTACTCTTCGCAGGTGTACTCGAGCGTCTGTGGTCCGCCGGTCTCAGGGCTTTGCCCAAGACCGATGACCCCACTCCCCTGCAACACGAAACTGTCGCGCCGCAGGAACATCTCCGCGGAACCCGCGGGCAAAATGAAGCAGCCGTTGGTGCTTTGGTCGATGAGCACAAAGCGACTGCGCGCCAACTCAATGCGCGCATGCAACCGGGACACCAGATTGCCCTTCAGCACGAGGTCGTTGTCATCGGCGCGCCCCACCGTAACCGCCGACTGACGGGCATCCACCAGATATTCGCGACCATTGGCGCGCAGCACCAAGCGCGACGGCGAATGGCGCACCGCCTGAGTGAGCACTAGCGGTCGCAGCATGCTCGTCACGTCTTCCTGCTCTTCCTGCCAGAAGACCTCGTAGACCATGACTTCGGCCGAGGCGCCTTTGATGGCGGTGAGGTCCACTTGCCGCACCGCGGAACGCCAAGGACTGCCCAGTTGGGCCACCATGGCGGCCGTGGTGATGATCTGCCCGGGCTTGGCCTGACTGGTCATCCGGTTGGCCGTGGCCACCGCCGCGCCGAAAACATCGCGATGTTCAATGACGACCGGGCCGAAATGACAACCGATGCGAATAGCCACTTGGCCATCGGGCATGGACAGGAGCGACTGTTCACCAATGGAGTGCTGCATTTCGGCGGCGGCCGAGAGCGCGTCGTCGGCGCTGACGAAAGTGGACATCACTTCGTCGCCCATGGTCTTGATAACCGTGCCGCGGAACTCTTCCGTGGCCTGACGCATGAGCCGAATGCACAGCCCTACCGTTTCACTGGCGCGCTTGTCCCCGAGCTGTTCATACAGCCGCGTGCTGCCGACCACGTCGGCAAAGAGTATTGCCAGTTCCCGCTCTAATCCCATTTGCCGGATTATAGGGACTTGTCATAACGCCCATCCAGTAGAATTCGGGTAATCGCGTTTTCGGAGCCGAACATGCCTACTCCACACCATCGCCTCACCGCGGTATTCGCCGCGAAGTTCGTCAAGCAACTGGCCCTGTCGGCCGCGTTAGCCACCTTCGGCCTGGGTCTGTCCTGCGGCCCTAGCACTGCCGACGCTGCTGAGGCAAAGGAAGAAAAGGGAACCCCTGCCCCCTGGACACGCGAAGACCTTGCGGCGGCAAAGGCCCTGCGCGACCGGTTGGTCAAGGGTTCAGAAGCCTTCGCTTTCGTGCGCGACCTGACCACTGAGGTCGGCCCCCGTTCGGCGGGCTCCGCCGGCGACGCGGCGGCCGTGGCTTGGGCGAAGGCGAGGCTCGAAGCCCTTGGCTTCGACCGCGTTTACACGCAGGAAGTCACGGTTCCGCATTGGGATCGTGGCGATCTGGAAGTACGCACCGAAGCGCCTTTCCCGCAGCGATTGGTGGCCGCTTCGCTGGGTGGCAGCATAGGCACGGCCCAGGAAGGCCTGCACGGTGAAGTGGTGCGCTTCGACAGCTTAGAGGCGCTAAAGGCAGCACCCGAGGTCGCCGTAGCCGGCAAGATCGTGTTCCTCGACCAAAGCATGCGGCGGGACCGTGAAGGCAAGGGCTACAGCCCCGTGGTGCGTGGTCGTGCCGATGGCGCCAGCCTCGCCGGTGCCAAGGGCGCGAGCGCCATCGTCATCCGCTCGGTAGGTACCGACACCAATTCCCGGTTCGCCCATACCGGTACAGTCACCTACGCCATCAACGCCCCACGCATTCCTGCCGTGGCACTCGCGAACCCGGACGCCGACCAACTGGCGCGGCAATACGCCACGGCTACGGCCAGCCAAAAACCGGTGCGCCTCTTCCTGCGCTCGACGGCGCGTGAACTGCCCATGGCGAAGTCCGCGAACGTGATCGGGGAAATCATCGGTAGCGAATTCCCCGACGAGGTGGTGGTGCTCGGTGGGCACCTCGACTCTTGGGACTTGGGCCACGGTGCCATCGACGACGGTGCCGGCGTGGCCATTGCCACTGCCGCTGCCATTGGCATCAAGCAGGCGGGCTTGAAGCCACGCCGCACCGTACGCGTGGTGTTGTGGGCCAATGAAGAGTTCGGACTGTCTGGCGCCAACGAATATGCGCGCCGTGAAGCGGCGAATCTCGGCAAGCATGTCGGCGCCGTGGAAGCGGATTTCGGCGGTGCGCGCGTGTTCCGCTTCTCCTCGCGCGTGGCCGCAACCGCCGTACCCGCCATGCAGCAGGTGCAAAGCGTGTTGGCGCCGCTAGGCATTGAGTGGGGCAACAATGAAGCCAGCGGTGGTGCCGACACGGGCCCCTTGCGCCGCGAAGGCGTGCCGGTATTCAACTTGCAGCAGGACGGCACTTTGTATTTCGATAACCACCACACGGCGAACGACACACTAGACAAGGTGGACCCAGCCGCCGTGGACCAGGCGACCGCGGCTTATGCGGTACTGGCGTGGCTACTGGCGCAGGGCAATCTCGTCCTGCGCTGACAACTGCCGCGCCACACGCGCGGCATTCGCGAAAACGCTGGGCGTCACGTCGCGTCGGTTGGAATGCTCGCTCAAGTAGCGGCGCCACGCGCGCGCGCCGGGCTTGCCGGTAAACAATCCCAGCGCATGGCGCGCCACATCATGGACACGCCCGCCATTGGCCACATGGCGCGCGGTGTACTCCGCCAACCAATCCGCCATGGCTTCTTCGGTCGGCGCCGGGCCGGCGCCCCAGAAGGCCTGTTCCAGTTCGGCCAACACATAAGGCCGGTGATAGGCCTCGCGGCCCAGCATGGCGCCATCAACATGAGCCAGGTGTTCAGCGACGTCCGCCACCGTCTGCAGACCGCCATTGATGACGATCTGGCAAGCGGGAAACGCACGCTTCACACGCCACACTTCGGCGTGCCGCAGCGGCGGAATCTCGCGATTTTCCTTGGGGCTGAGGCCACCCAGAATGGCCTGCCGCGCATGTACGATGAAATGCCGGCAGCCCGCAGCATGCACAGCGGTGAGAAATGCCTCGAGGAATTCCCAGTCGTCGCGCTCGTCAATGCCTAGACGACACTTGACGGTCACCGGTATGTGCGCAGGCACTGCCGCTATCATGGCGGCCACGCCCTCTGCCACCACCGCAGGCCGCTGCATGAGGCAAGCACCGAACGCACCATCGCGCACACGGTCGCTGGGGCAACCGCAGTTCAGGTTGATTTCATCGTAGCCATAGTCAGCGCCAATGCGCGCCGCGGCCGCCAGCTTGTGCGGGTCGCAGCCGCCCAACTGCAAGGCCACGGGGTGCTCGGCCTGGTCGTAGCCCAGCAGGCGTTCGCGCTTGCCATGCAACACGGCGTCCGCGACGATCATTTCGGTATACAGCCGAACCCGCGGCGCGATGCGGCGATGGAAGGCCCGGCAGTGCCGGTCCGTCCAGTCGATCATGGGCGCGACGGCCAAGGTTTTGGCCATTGGTTTGGCCAACATGGCGTCCGGGGCGTTAGCCAGCGGTTTGGCAAGAGTTTCCACCGGCCTATTGTGACCGAAGTGACAGGGCGCGCCGTAACGACTGCCTGCCCCATGGCACTGAAGGTGAGGTGCTGGGCTCCAGTGCTGGGCGCGGGCTGCAGCCAATCAGGCGTTGACTACCCGCGTGCCGGCGAGGTGGTCATGCAGGCAGCGCTGGTCGTCGCGGAAGATGAACAGGATGCCGACCACGCCAACCAACGTGCCAACCACCGGCACGGCAGTGATGAGCGCCCAAAGAAAAGTACGCAGCAATACTGCCTTCACGAAGCCTGGGTTACCGCCGTCTTCGAAGCGCACGATACGCAGCCCCATGACAATTTTGCCGATGGTCTGGCCGCGAATGGCGAGCAAGTAGCACTGACACACGAGCATGCCCAGCCACACGATGCTCATGAGGCCGAATCCGGACAGCAAGCCAACGCCCCAGTGGAAACCGGCGCCGCTGAGAAAGCCCATGCCAAAAGCCATGCCCGCCGTAACAGCGAAAATGAGGCCATCCAGCACCGTGGCCACGAGCCGCTTCACGCGGTCTGCCGGTGGGCCACCCGCCCCCATCGGGGTGGCCGCAGCACCCGTCGGCGGGGGAACCCCCAACCCGGCGATGGTGTGGAGCGGCGCCCACTCGGCCATACCTTCGTGCCAGCCTAGGTCCGCTGCGGACAGCAGACCACTGCGCACCATGTTCTGCACCTGCTCCAGCGTATAGGGGCCTGACTGCTGGCCGGACTTGGCAACATGAATCTGCATCTTTGCCCCTCCAGGGGTGGTTCAAGCGCGCAGGACCCAAAGCCCAGCGGTCACTGCAATGAAAACAAGACCTAGAGTGTAGCCCCAGCGGCCGCCAACGCGTCACCCACGACGCGGGCCCAACGCTCGATGCCGCCAGTAGCCGTCAGCAGGTCTTGACGCACCTCCAAGCCCACGTGGTGCCGCCCCCACGCCTCGCCGTGACGCTCCAGGGTATAGCGCGCCGGATGACGCAGGGAATACGGCAAATTGTCGCCAACGCAAAGGCCAGCGCTTCGCAGTGCAGCCAACAACGGCAAGGCCAAGGCCGCGTCCCGGTCCCAAAGCACGCCCACATTCCAAGGGCGCGGCGTGGCACCCGCCAGCGCCGGCGTAAAACTGTGCACCGCCACGAGGATGGGCTTGGCTGTCTGCGCACAGGCCGCGGCGACGGCCGCATGGTACGAATGAAAAGCTACCCGGGCACGCTCGGCACGCGCCTCAGGAGAAAGCCCTTGGTTGCCGGGAATGGCGGTGCCATCGCTCATCTGGGGAATGGAGGTCAGGTCGTCTAGGCGACGGTTACAGTCGATATACAGCCGCGAGAACGGCGCCAGCACTACCGGTGCCGCAAAGCGTTCACCTAGCGCCGCGGCCAGCGCTGCGGCACCCAAATCCAAGGCGATGTGACGAGAAAAAGCGGATGGCGATAAACCCAGACCGCTCGCGCCGGCAGGCAGGGCCGCACTGGCATGGTCGCAGGCAAACACAAAAGAGGGGGAAACCATGCCCTATTGTAGGTGCACGGCGACCGCCTAGGGTATGCGGGCGGCTACTGCCTAGAGTGTGCGAGCAGCTACTGCCCCGGCACCAGTTCCCGCACCGATTTGGGGTGGCCGATGAGGTAACCCTGCGCGTAGTCGACGCCAATTTCTGTCAGCACATCCAGCGCCTCCTGCGTTTCTACGCGTTCGGCACAGGTAACTAGCCCCATGGTTCGAGCGACCTGACAGATGGCGCTAACCATGCTGCGGTCCACGGGGTCGCGGACGACGTTCTCCACAAACTGGCCGTCGATTTTCAGAATGTCGACGGGCAAGGTCTTCAGGTAACTGAACGATGACAGCCCCGAACCAAAATCGTCGAGGGCGAAACGTACGCCACGCGCCTTCAGTTGGCGCATGAAGTACACCACGTTGGTCATGTGCGTAATCGCCGCGGTCTCGGTAATCTCGAAGCACAGCGCGCCCGGCTCCAATTCCACCTGCGACAACTCGCTCAGCAAGAACTCCAGGAAACGTTCGTCATTCAAGGTGGTGCCAGAAAGATTCAAGGAAATGGAGTGCCGCTGACCGCTGCCCTTGCGAGCTACCAGTTTGGCGAGGGCCTCGCGCACTACCC
>CALPVO020000043.1 GCA_943327025.2 Janthinobacterium lividum | reverse complement strand
CCGCAGGCGCGCAGCATGGCAGTCAGCAACTCGCCAGCCTTGCCAGCACAAGGGTCGCCGTCGCGGTCCTCGTCGACACCTGGGGCTTCGCCAATCACCATCCAGCGGGCGCGCCGAGCGCCCATGCCGAAAACCGCTTGGGTGCGCCCGACACACATGCCGCAGCGCTCGCAGCCGGCCACGGCCGCGGCGAGCGGTTCCCAAGCGAGTTGCCCCGCCGGATGCGGCGAGCGCTTAGGGACCTGCGCCAGTGGTTTGGGCGCGCTCGGAACAGCAGCAGGAGTAGCGGCAGGGGCGCGGACCGCTGCCGGAGCAGGAACCTCGACTGGCACCTGAACCGCTGTCGGACTAGCCGCAACCGTTGTGGTTTCAGCAGCGACGGGCGCCACCGCCGCTTCGCTTGGCGCACCGCGAAGAGCCAATACCTCGAGCCCCATGGCCTCGAGGTAAGCGAGGCGGCGGGCCTCCACGGCTCAGGCCTCGCCCGTCTCGCGCCGGCGCCGGAACAGCTTCCGGAATACCCACAGCAATGGGGCAGACAACGCGAAGGTGCCGCTGAAGGCCAACAACACCACCGGCGGATTCGTCGCCACCGCAATGAAGAATAGCGGCACTAACAGCAGCGAAGCGAACTTCACGCGCCGGTTGGCGCCGTTTTCGCCGCTCTTGCCCTTGAAACTGGGATAGGCGAACTGGCTGACCATGAGCGACCCGGCCAGGGCCGTGACCCCGAAGCCCAGCGCGAGCCCGGCCAGCCCCGCCTGTCCGCCCAAGTCGTAAGTGTCGGCGGTCCAGATGAAACTGGCCACCAGCCCAGCGGCTGCCGGCGACGGAAGTCCTTCGAAGTAGCGCTTGTCCACCAACGAGGTACGCGTGTTGAACCGCGCCAAGCGCAGTGCTGCCGCTACCGCATAGAAGAACGCCGCAAGCCAACCGAACCGCGCCCAAGCAGACCCGTAGTCCGCGATGCCGGCAATGCCCCACTGGTAGCAGATGAGCGCAGGCGCAACACCAAACGACACCATGTCGGAGAGACTGTCGTATTCCTTACCAAAGGCACTCTCGGTCTTGGTCCAGCGCGCTACACGGCCATCGAGGCCGTCGAACACGCCGGCGAGGAACAGCGACAGCGCGGCCCGTTCGAACTCGCCATTGACGGCGGCGACGATGCCGTAAAAACCACCGAACAGCGCCGCGGTGGTGAACAGGTTGGGCAGCAGGTAGATGGCGCGCCTGGGGCGGAGAGGCTCTTCGGCTGGCATGCTCGGTCCCGGGGTGAAGTTGGAAAGGCCGGGGAATGATACTGCACCTCGGCTAAACTGACCGGATTCTGGTCTGCTGCCGAGATTCCTGCCCATGCGCCTTTCCGCCTACCCCGTTACCAACCTCAAGGAAGTGCCTGCCGAAGCGGAGGTCATTTCCCACCAACTCATGCTCCGCGCGGGGCTCATCCGCCGCCTCGCCGCCGGCCAGTACACCTGGCTGCCGATGGGCCTGAAGGTATTGCGGAAGGTCGAAAACATCATCCGGGAAGAAATGGATCGCGCTGGCGCTTTGGAGGTGCTGATGCCGACCACGCAGCCGGCCGAACTGTGGCAGGAAAGCGGCCGGTGGGGGCAGTTTGGCCCCGAACTATTGCGCTTCAAGGACCGCCATCAGCGCGAATTCGTCTACGGCCCGACCCACGAGGAAGTCGTCACGGACCTCGCTCGGCGCGAACTGCGCAGCTACAAGCAGTTGCCCGTCAACTTTTACCAAATCCAGCTGAAGTTCCGCGACGAGGTGCGACCGCGCTTCGGTGTCATGCGTGCCCGCGAGTTTCTGATGAAGGACGCCTACAGCTTCCATCTCGACGAGGCCTGCCTACAGCGCGGCTACGACGCCATGTACCACGCCTACAACGCCGTTTTCACCCGCATGGGGTTGAACTTCCGCGCCGTGCAGGCGGATACCGGCAGCATTGGGGGTACGGGCTCGCAGGAGTTCCACGTCCTCGCCGATTCAGGTGAAGACGCCATCGCCTTCTCCGACGGCGACGCTTATGCCGCGAACGTCGAGAAAGCCGAGGCCGTGGCACCCGCGGCACCGCGCGCCGCGGCCACCAAAGCATTGGCCGAAGTGGAAACGCCTCGCACGAAGACCATCGAGACGCTCACCGCCTTCTTGAGTTGTGGCGCGCATGAGGTGCTGAAGACGCTGGTGGTGGATGCCGATGACGGCGGCCTCGTCGCGCTGTGCCTCCGCGGTGACCATGAACTCAACGCCATCAAGGCACAGAAACTCGCCGGCGTCGCCAACCCGCTGCACCTCGCGGCTCCAGAGCGTATCGTCGAGGTCATCGGTTGTGAGCCGGGCTTCATCGGCCCCGTGGGCCTCGCGGCGAAGGGTGTTCGCGTCTACGCGGACCACTCGGCACTCGCGCTGGCGGATTTCGTCTGTGGTGCCAACCGCAAGGACTACCACCTCGCTGGCGTGAACTGGGGCCGCGACCTGCCGGAACCGACCGCCGCCGACTTGCGCAATGTGGTCGATGGCGACCCCAGCCCCACCGGCACCGGTGTGCTGCGCATAGCGCGCGGTATCGAAGTGGGCCATATTTTCCAACTCGGCCAGAAGTACAGCGCAGCCATGAAGGCCACCGTTCTGGATGCCGAGGGCAAGGACGCTGTGCCGTTCATGGGTTGTTATGGCATTGGTGTCACGCGCGTTGTGGCGGCAGCCATCGAACAGAACCATGACGAGCGCGGCATTATCTGGCCGGATCCCATCGCCCCTTACCAGGTGGTGGTAGTGCCCCTGGCAGCCGCCAAGAGCCCGCGCGTGAAGGAAGTGGCCGACAAACTCTACGCCGACCTGCAAGCGGCTGGCGTCGACGTGTTGCTCGACGACCGCGACGCGCGCCCGGGCGTGAAATTCGCCGACGCCGAGTTGTGGGGCATTCCGCATCGCGTGGTGGTGGCAGAGCGCGGACTGGAAGCGGGCACGCTGGAATACCGCCATCGTCGCGCCGCAGACAACGAGGCCATTCCGCTCGAAGGCGCACTCGCCTTCCTGCGCGAGCGTCTCGGCCGCTAATGCCCCCAAGCGAGCGTCCACGGTTGCGTCCGCACAGGCGCCGGTACTGGAGCGCTTTGCTAGGCACAGTGCTGCTGAGTTTGGCAGCGCCAGGCATTCTGGGTCTTGGCGGCAGCGCGCAGGCAGCGGGCGCGCAACAGGAAGCGGCCTTGGGCCCCATCCTGCGGGCAGCCATCCGTGACACCGGCTGCGACGAACACGCCGACCGCTTCGACGAGGAAGTGTTCGTGCGCTTGCACGACCGACAACTGGCGCGCTTTGAACGGGACCCCCGCCAGCGTCTGCAACTACTGACGCACGCCTACTGCCAGGCCGAGCGCGTCACTCGCAAGTACCGCGTCGAGAAGCGCTTCGCACTGAAGATGCCGCCAGAGCTACTGCTCGCCGTCATGGATGTGGAAAGTCGCTTCAATCGCTATGCCGTCTCTTCCGCCGGTGCCGTTGGCCTCATGCAAGTGATGCCCTTCTGGCCGCGCGAACTGAAAGTGGAAAACCGTTTGTTCGGCGATACGGATTTCAACATTCGGCTGGGGGCCGAAATTCTCGGCTACTACTTGTACGTGGAACGTAACGACTATGTGCGCGCACTGGCGCGTTACAACGGCAGCTTGGGCCGCCGCACTTACCCGGATTTGGTGTTGGGCCGACTACAAGCGCGTTGGCGCGGCTGAACCCCAACACGCAACCCAGCGACCGCCCCCTCAGCGGGGCGAGGGCGGCGTGGAAGGAGACGACGGCGGCAGCAAGGGAGGCGGCAACTGCGCCGGTGCCGAAGGCGCCCCCCCCATGGGCTGAGAACTGGCGGCGACCAAGGCTTCGCGCGCGCGCGCGCCGGCTTGCTCCGCGGCCCTTCTGGCCTCACGGAAGTCGCGCTGGCGCAGGGCTTCCTCGGCAACTTCCAAACGGTCTTGTGCATCGGCGAGGGTCGCTGGTGCCGCCTTCTGCGCGCCCGCCGCGCGGGCGGCGCGGATGGCCTGACGGGCATCGCTCATTTCCTGTGCGGGAACGCCGGCACAAGCGGTCAGTGCCAGCACCAGACCGGTAACTACAAGCCAAGCCCCGCAGGAATGCTGCCAGCGATTCATGCCATCATTAGCGACGCCGCGAAACCGCGGCAAGACTGAAACTAAACGCCGCCTCGCAGCCCCGTCAAGCAGTTCCGTGGCAGTGAGGCGAAACGCTCAGGGCGGGTCGGCGCGCGAGTCGTTGCGAAATAACCGCAACTTGCCATCCCACCAGTCCGGTCAGCCTGAAACGTCGAGGAACCAAGCGGTGTCTGAAATTCTGGTGTTGTATTACTCGCGCCACGGCGCAACGGCATCCCTGGCGCGACAGGTTTGCCGCGGTATCGAATCGGTCCCGGGCATGTCGGCCCGTTTGCGCACCGTTCCGCCAGTAGTCACGGTCATCAGCGAACCGCAGCCTGCAGTCCCCGCAGACGGTCCACCGTACGCGCTCCCTGAAGATTTCGCCGAATGTAGCGGTCTCGTCATGGGCAGCCCCACCCGTTTCGGCAACATGGCGGCTCCCTTGAAGCATTTTCTGGACAGCACCAGCGCGCAGTGGCTAGCGGGTGCCCTGGTGGGCAAGCCCGCCGCCGTGTTCACCAGTTCGCAAACGAGCCATGGCGGACAAGAAAGCACTCTGCTGACCATGTTGCTGCCTCTCCTCCACCACGGGGCCGTCATCTTGGGTGTGCCCTTCACGGAGCCGGCCATCCACTACACGGCCACCGGTGGCGGCCCGTACGGCGCTTCGCATGTCAGCGAACTGGCCAGCAGTCCCGGCGTGCTTTCTGCCAATGAACAAACCATCGCCCGCGCGCTCGGGGCCCGCGTTGCCGACGTGGCGCGGCGCCTCGGGGAACCGACGTGATGCAACACGCGCTCACCACCCCGGCGCGACGCGCCCTGCTGACTTGCTGGTTGCTGTTGCTGGTACTGCTCGTGGGCTGGCACGCCAGCCGTCTGCAGCCCGCCGGTGCTTGGGTAGCTATTGTGCTGACGACCAGCCCATGGCTGGCCTTGTTGCCAAGCGTGTGGCGACAGCACCGGCAAGCGCATGTCTTGGCGGCGGTACTGGCCACTCCCACCATGGGCTATGCGCTGATGGAAGTCCTGACGAACCGGGGGGCTCATGCCTGGGCGTCAGCGACCTTGTTCGCGGCTTTCGGGGTATTCGTATTCGCGGGAGCATGGCTGCGCTTTAGCCACCCCCGATCACTTCCCTGACAAACGGCACGGTCAAAGCCCGCTGCGCTGCCAGCGCAGCCGCATCTAGGCGCTCCATCAGCACAGTCAGTTGGTGCGTGTCGCGTCGCACTCGACGCAGCAAGAAAGCGGCCACCCCCGGGCCCAGTTCCAAACCGCGCTGGTCGGCCATGACCCGCAACACCTCAGGCAACTCGGTGTCATCGGGCACGTGCAGTTGCATGACGAGGCTACTGGCAAAGCGGGAAGCCAAGTCCGGCAAGCGAATGCCGACACCCGCGGGCGGCTGACGCGCCCCCAACAGCACGCAGCCCCCCCGCTCGAGCAAGCCGTTCCACAAATGGAACAGCGCCGTTTCCATGGCGGCATTGCCAGCCACCGCATCCACCTCGTCCAAGGCCACCAAACCAAAGTTCTCGAGGCCTGCGAGCATGGAGGCCTGCAGTCCGGGCAATGCCAGTGGCAAGTAGGCGGCGGCGCCATTCGCCTCGTCCCAAGCCGCCAACGCAGACTGCAACAGATGGGTCTTACCGCTGCCGGCTGCGCCCCACAACCACAACGGAGCGCCGGCGCCTGCATTCACCAAATGCTGCACAGCCGCCAGCGCTGCGGCATTGCGGCCCGGCGCGTAGGAAGTGAACACGGCCGTGGCGCGCAACTGCACGCCGAGTGGCAACTGTTGCATGGTCAGTCTGCCGCCAGCGATTGGCGGCCACGTCGCGCAGTTCGAGCTTTTGCGGCGTAGCGAAGTACGTAATCCAGCCCGCTCACCACGGTGGTGACGAACGCCAGCGCCCCGAGCGCGGCCAGACTACAGGCCAACCAGCCACCGCTCCCCACCGGCAGCCGAGTCCCGGCGGCGCCCAGTACGGCTTCGCTGCCGACCGCACCCAAAACAAATACCACCTGCAAAAACGTGTTCACCTTGCTGACCACGGTGGGTTGGCCTTGCGGGTCGCCATAGAGCCAGAGGTAAGTGAGGCCACCCGCTGTAATGATGAGATCACGCGCGACCACCGTGGCCGCCAGCCAGACGGGCGCCTTCCCGAGCAGGGCCACTACCACGAACACGGTGACCAACAGCAGTTTGTCTGCCAGTGGATCGAGGCGCTTGCCCAGTTCTGTTTGCCAAGAAAAGCGCTTGGCGAGGTAACCATCGAGTACGTCGGTGAGGGCCGCGAAGGCAAACACCAGCAGAGCCAACGACAAACGCCCCTGCAGCAACAGCGCGGCAATGGGCCCAATGAGGATAATCCGGAGCACACACAACGCATTTGGAAGGTGACGCCACATACCCGCTTGTCCCGACACCGCGCCTACTTCTGCAACTTCAGCCGCAGGCTGCCGTCGCCAGCAGCAGTACCTGCAGCGTCCGCCACCAACCGGCCGGTCTGCGCCAACACACGCACCAGTCCACCGGCATCCCCGCGCAACCGCACGCGCAAGCGCACCACATTGCCCGCCACGCTCGTAACACCAAGCTCACGCACGGTCGGCAGTCCTTCGATGGCATTCAACACCGCCGCATAGTCCGCGAGGGTATCGACGCCACTGACGACCACCACCAACTGCGCCAAGGCAGCACCCGGGGCACTGGCATCGCGTGCGGCCAGCGCATCGGCAAAACCTTGCAGTGCCGCGGCGGCATCACCACGCCCACTGCCAGCCAAGCCATCCGTCGCCCAAGACCACTGCGGGGCGCTACCGGCCACTGCACTGGTCCGCAGCCACAGCACCGCCTGCGCCTTCTGCTCGCGCGCAAAGGCCAGCAAGGCATCCACAGGGCCACTCTGGGCCAAATCTATGAGGACCGGCGCCGACTCCACTGCCGGCCAAGCCAATACCAGTCCGCGCGCCTGCGCGACCCGCTCCAGCGCCCGGCGCTCATCGCCGGTAACTGCGCCAGTCACCAAGGTTCGCGCCACGCCCCCAGGGCCCGCCCGCTCGACCATGACGGCGGCAAATACCACCGGCCGGTCCGCTGGCCACAGGGGCTGTCCCGCGGCAACGAGCGCGGCTTCCACCGCTTGGGCATCGAAGCCGACGGCCACTTGCCCAGAACCTGCCGGGCGCCATGTCTGCACGAAACGGTTAGCGTCGGCATACAACGGTGCGAGGGTGGGGTCCGAAGCCGCAGCTGGGCGCCCAGTGACGCGAACCGCCACCTGCCGGAGCGCCTCCGGATAGACCATCGCCAAGCCCTTGGGGCTGCGGTCGGTGGCCGGCACCGTGCCTTCATACAGCCCAGGAACAGGCGCAGCTTGGGCCAATGGCAAGGCGCCGGCGAGCAACCCCAGCGCCAACACAGCACCAATGGCGCGAAGGAACCGACCGCCTAACGACCAACCCCCACCAGCCCCTGGACGGGAAACGAGCGAGGCGCGATTGGCGATGGGCGAGGTGCGAGCGGTCATGCAGTGTAAAATACCATTTTCGACCACCACACCCGCAGGGTCCCATGGCCATCACCTACCGCGACGCCGGCGTCGATATCGACGCGGGCGATGAACTCGTCGAGCGCATCAAGCCCCATGTCCGCCGGACGCTTCGCCCAGAAGTCTTGGGCGGCCTCGGTGGCTTCGGCGCGCTGGTAGAAGTCCCGGTAGACCGCTACCGTCGCCCGGTGCTGGTTTCCGGTACGGACGGTGTGGGCACCAAACTGCGCCTTGCCATCGATACCGGTCGTCACGACACCGTCGGTATCGACCTCGTCGCCATGTGCGTCAACGACATCGTGGTGCAGGGAGCAGAACCGCTCTACTTCCTCGACTACTACGCCACCGGCAAGTTGGAAGTAGCAGTCGCCGAACGGGTCGTCGCGGGTATCGTGGAAGGCTGCTTGCAGGCGGGCTGCGCCTTGGTCGGCGGCGAGACGGCCGAAATGCCGGGGATGTACCACGCCGGCGACTACGACCTCGCTGGCTTCACGGTGGGCGTGGTGGAGAAGGACCTCATCATCGACGGCAGCAAGACACGCGCCGGCGACTTGGTCATCGGCCTGCCCTCTTCCGGGCCTCACTCGAATGGCTATTCGCTCATCCGCCGGCTTATCGCGCATACGGGCGCCGATGCCAGCACGCAAGTGGAAGGCATGGCGCTGTTCGACCGCCTGATGGCCCCCACTCGCATCTATGTGAAGCCCTTGCTGCAACTCCTCAAGGAGTTCGACGTGCATGGCTTGGCGCACGTCACCGGTGGTGGCATCACCGACAACCTGCCGCGTGTCATCCCGGAAGGCCTCGGCATCGTGCTGGAAAAGCGCGCACTGGAACTGCCGCCCGTGTTCCGTTGGCTGCAGCAGGCAGCGGGTGTGGACGACGCGGAGATGTACCGCACCTTCAACTGCGGTATCGGCATGACAGTACACGTAGCCCCCGCTGATGCCGACGCCGTCATGGCTCGCCTCCGTGAGTTGGGCGAAGCCCCGCGACTGCTCGGCGAGGTCCGCGCTGGAGACGAAGGTGTCCGTTACGCCTGAAGCTGCACCCCCTGCCCTGCCACGCTTGGCCGTGGTGCTTTCGGGGCGCGGCAGCACGTTTCGCGCCCTGCACGACGCCGTGCTGGCCGGCGAAGTACCCGCGACTCTCTGCGGCGTGTTCTCCGACAAGGTGGACGCCTACGGCCTCGAGATTGCGCGCGAGCGGGCACTGCCCGCACAGGCTTTGTCGCCCCGCAGCTTCGGCTCGCGCGAAGCTTTCGACAACGCCTTCGGCGACCTCGTCGCCGCCAGCGCACCCGACTGGATTTTGTTGGCCGGCTACATGCGCATACTTACGCCCGCCTTCTGCGAGCGCTTCGCCGGCCGCCTGCTGAACATCCACCCCTCGCTGCTGCCGCTTTACCCGGGCCTGCACACCTACGAACGTGCCCTGGCAGATGGCTGCACCGAACACGGCAGCACGGTGCATTTCGTCACCGCCGAACTGGATGGTGGCCCGCGCATTGCCCAAGTGCGCGTCCCCGTGGTGGCCGGAGATTCCGCCGCTAGTCTTTCAGCGCGCGTTCAGGCAGCGGAGCGCAAGCTCTACCCCACTGTGGCGCGGTGGGCGGCCCAAGGAAGGTTGGCGTGGCAAGCAGGCCGCCCAAGCTTCGACGGCGCTCCACTGCCAGAACCGCTTGCAGTCGCGGCACCCTGACAACCGGTGCCCAAACGCAGACTAACGGGAGGACGTTCATGACCTTGCCCGCTCCAAACCCGCCGCGCTCCAAACCGCACAGGCAATCTTGCCGTCGCACGCTACTCGTACGCCTGTCTGCGTTAGGCAGCTCCAACCTACCGGTCTCCATTCTGGGGGCGTCCCTCTGCGGGTTAGCGTTCCTTGGCATCTCGTCGAGTGCCACCGCAGCGCAGCCACCGCCCACTGCCTCGACCTCGACGGCAGCCACCAGCGTCACCGCTACCAACGGCAAAACCTTCGCACCGCACACCGCCCGCTATGCCGTGCGCTATCGCGGCATCGATGCTGGTACCAGCGAAATTCGTCTCGAGGTACTCCCCGGCGAAGGCGAAGCGCGCTATCGCTTCACCAATCGCTCCACGCCCCAAGGCCTGGCGGCGCTGTTTCTGCCAGGCGTCATCGCCCAACGCACCACCTTCAGCATCGCTGGCGATGGCCTGCGACCGCAGGAATACAGCTTGGACGATGGCGGCAAGTCCACCGCACGAGATGTCCGACTAACGTTCGACTGGGCCCGCAACCGAGTGACTGGCGTGGCCGAGAACCAAAGCGTTGATTTACCGCTGGCACCGGGTATGCAAGACGCCTTGACGGTCGGATTACAAGTGCGGTGGCTATTGCAGCAGGGCCGCGCACCGCAGCGACTGGTGATGGTGGAAAAGGCCACAGCGAAGGACTACGACTACGCCTTCGAAGGGCGCGAACGCCTGCAGACGGCGCTGGGGCCGGTGGAAACGCTGGTGTGGAGTTCGCGCCGCCCGGGTTCAAACCGCGTAACGCACACATGGTATGCGCCGGCCTTCGGCTATGTGGCGGTGAAAGCCGAGCAAGTAGCCGGCAACAAGCCACTGATGTCGTTCAGCGTTCTGTCTTGGCAACTGCTGCCTTGAAGTTGCCAGACACCGCCAACCGGTTCAGGTCTTAGGTAACGTAACGCCCACCTGGCCTTGATACTTGCCGCCGCGGTCCGCGTAACTGGTACCACAGACTTCATCGCTCTCAAAGAACAGCATCTGTGCCACACCTTCGTTGGCATAGATTTTTGCCGGCAACGGCGTGGTGTTCGAGAACTCAAGTGTCACGTGGCCTTCCCACTCCGGTTCGAGCGGCGTGACATTCACGATGATGCCGCAGCGCGCGTAAGTGCTCTTGCCAAGGCAAACCGTGAGCACACTGCGTGGAATGCGGAAGTATTCCACCGTGCGCGCCAGCGCAAAGCTATTGGGCGGAATGATGCAAACATCCGCCTCCACATCGACAAAGCTCTGCGGGTCGAAGGCCTTCGGGTCGACGATGGTGCTGTTGATGTTCGTGAAAATCTTGAACTCGCGCGAGCAACGCACGTCGTAGCCGTAGCTGGAAGTGCCGTACGACACGATCTTCTGGCCGTCGACACTGCGCACCTGCCCAGGCTCGAAGGGTTCGATCATGCCTTGCTGCTCGGCCATACGCCGAATCCAGTGGTCTGCCTTGATGCTCATCGCTCACTCCCTCGTGCCACCGCCAGCCCCTTGCCGGCGTAGCGCTGCTGTTTTCAGGTGTCGTCGGCGGTAATGACTGGGCCGGCCGGAGCCGTGCGCAGGGCGAGTTCCGCGACGGCGCGTCGCGCCGCGGCATGGTAAAGCATGGCCACCGGTCCTTCCGGGTCCGCCGCGACCGTCGGGCAACCCGTATCCGCATCCTCACGAATTCGCCGATGCAACGGGAGACGTCCCAGTAAAGGCACGTGATAGTCGGCCGCCATGCGTTCCCCGCCGCCCTCGCCAAAAATCGCCTCGGCATGGCCGCATTGGCTGCAAGTGTGCACCGCCATGTTCTCCACGATACCAAGCACGGGGACTTGCACCTTCTCGAACATCTTCAGGCCCTTGCGGGCATCGAGTAGCGCAATGTCCTGCGGCGTGGTGACGATGATGGCGCCGCTGACAGGTACCCGTTGCGCCAGTGTCAGTTGGATGTCGCCGGTGCCCGGTGGCATGTCCACCAGCAGATAATCCAGCTCCGCCCAACGCGTGTCGCTAAGCAACTGCGTGAGCGCCTGCGTCACCATGGGGCCACGCCACACCATGGGCTGTTCGGCGTCTATCAGGAACCCGATCGAGATGGCTTCGATACCATGCGCGCGCAACGGGTCAAAGGACTTGCCGTCACGGGACAGTGGACGTTCACCTTGCAAGCCCAGCAGCAACGGCACGCTCGGCCCATAGATATCTGCATCCAGCAGGCCCACCCGGGCACCTTGAGCGGACAGCGCGAGCGCGAGATTGACGGCGACCGTGCTCTTGCCAACGCCGCCCTTCCCCGAGGCCACGGCGATGACGTTGCGGAT
>CALPVO020000042.1 GCA_943327025.2 Janthinobacterium lividum | reverse complement strand
GTCGCCGCTTTCGCCAGCGCTATTGTCGAAGAGGTCCCAGAGAATTTCCTGAATGCTGCCTTCCGAAAACCAACCGGTGGCACCGGTGGTGTCGTCGAAATCGTTACGTTCGAGGTCGAAGCCAAAGCCCTGCGACGTACCAGGCTTGCCGCTGTCCTTGTAGGACGCACTACCGCGCATCATGCTCGAGAAGGCATTCCCCCAGCCTTCCGAAAAGGCCAGACGCAAGTCCGTCTTTTCGCCAACGGAATGCTCGCCGCCAATGGATTCGTCGCGCGAGAACACGTCCTGATAGTAGTGACCGTATTCGTGTGCAATGACAGACTCGTCGTATTCGTCGGTGTCGGTGGACGCATCACCGAGCACATAGATGCCCGCTTCCACCGCGTCAGCACCGGTGCCCGAGGCCACCGCAGTAAAGAAGGTTGAATTGATGTTGCCACTGGACACTTGAAACGGCGCACTCACCGGCTTGTTGCGTGTGCTCCAGTGCACCTTCAGTTCCCTGAAGCTCGCCGCGCTGTCTGCCGCCCGAATGGTGGTAATGGCCTTGTACAGCGTATCGAGAATGGCGAACGGTGCGGCGGCGCGATCGGCATCGACATACGCACTGGTGGCGGCATTCCAGCCAGAGGCAAAGTTCACGTTGCGGGTTGTGGTGCCGGCTGCCGCCGTGAAAGTGCTGCCATCGAACACGTATGGCGCATTGGCGGAGGTGTTATCCACCACCGTTACCGTATACGACGGGCTCGCGCCAGCTTCCGTCAGCTTGGCGCGCACGCGCAGCTGTACCGATGTGCCGGCATTCACGCTCATGCTGTAGCGACCGGTCGTATCCGTGACTCCGGTGGCCAGCGCGGTGCCACCGCCCCCCGGCAGCAGTTCCACTACCACCCCGCGCGCGGGCGCCTGCGTCACCGCCGCGAAGTCGAGAGCGTTCACGCCACCGCTGGTGCGGTAAGGCACGCGGTCAAAGGTAATCTGACCACTCACCGTGCCAACCCCCGGCGGTGTGGGGCCCGTACCGCCATTGCCGCCACCGCTGCTGGAACCACCGCCACCGCCACCGCCACCGCAAGCGGCAAGCAAAGCAGCGAGAGCCAAAGCCCCCCAGCGGCAGGAGCGAAGTAGCGAGCGATGGCGTGATGGCGTCATATCAGGTTTCCTACGCAGGGAGGTTCCTCCCCGAAACGGGGGACCACTCCCCTGCGGGAAAAATTACCACAGCGGCGGGGCATCGAAGAGCCGCAGGCAGTCTTCCAGCGACGACACGTGCCGCTCCCAGTGCCGGGGTTCGGCAAACCACGGAAAAGCCTTGGGGAAGGCAGGGTCGCCCCAGCGCCGCGCCAGCCACGCCTCGTAGTGCACCACGCGCAAGGCCCGCAGCGGTTCAATCAGGCGAACTTCGGCGGCATCGAACGGCGTGAACACCTCATAGCCGGCCAGCAAATCCCGCAGTTGCCCGCGCATCTGCTCCGGTTCGCCGTCCAGCAACATCCACAGGTCCTGAATGGCTGGGCCGGTCATGCAGTCATCGAGGTCCACGAAATGGGGGCCAGCGTCGGTCCACAGCACGTTGCCACGGTGGCAATCGCCGTGAATACGCAGTTGCCCCGGCTGAATAGCTTCCAACGCTTCAGTAGCGCGGTCTACCAGTTCCCCGGCCAGCGCCTCGTAGCGGTCCACCAGATAATCCGGGAGCCAATCGCCATCCAGCACGAAGTCGATGCTGTCGTCGCCGAGCCGTCCTGGCGAGAGCTTGGGGCGCGAAGCAAAGCGCCCTGCCCGGCCCACCCGGTGCAAGCGCCCAACGAACCGTCCCATCCATTCGCGTTCCGCTGCTGTGCCCAGTTCGGGCCAGCGCCCGCCACGCCGCGGATAAACGGCCCATTGGAAGCCCGCTATCTCGTGCAGTGTCCGGCCGGCAATGACCAACGGCGCCACCACCGGCACCTCGGCCGCCGCCAGTTCCAGCGCGAAAGAATGCTCTTCCTCTAGCGCCACCCGCGTCCAGCGGCCCGGGCGGTACACCTTCACCACGACAGGCTCGGCATCCTCGATGCCCACTTGGTAAACCCGGTTCTCGTAACTGTTCAAGGCCAACAAGCGGCCATCGGTCAGGAACCCCAACTCCGCCAAGCCTTCCTGCAGGACATCGGGAGTCAGCCCCGAATACGGGGTTTCGTTCACATTCCGGGAGACTTCAGGATCCATGGGGTGCAGTATGATGGGACGCATGAACGAACACACCATTCTCGTGACCGGCGGTGCCGGTTATATCGGCAGCCACGTGGTCCGTCAGCTCGGTGAAGCCGGCGAACGCGTCGTGGTTCTGGACAACCTTTCGACCGGGTTTCGCAGTGCGGTGACCCACGGCGAACTCGTGGTCGGCGACACCGCGGACAGCGCGCTGGTGGCCCGCGTGCTGCGCGAACACCAAGTGGACACCATCATGCATTTCGCGGCACATACCATCGTGCCGGAATCCGTCGCGGACCCGCTGAAGTACTACCGTAACAACACTGCCGCTACGCGTAACCTGCTGGAATGTGCGGCCGCCGCCGGCGTGCAGCACTTTGTGTTCAGTTCCACGGCCGCCGTTTACGGCCTGCCACCGGGCGGCGTTGCCGCAGAAGACACGCCCAACGCCCCCATCAACCCCTATGGCACCTCGAAGCTGATGAGCGAGTGGATGTTGCGCGATCTCTCCGCCGTCACGCCGCTACGCCACGTCGTGCTGCGGTACTTCAACGTGGCAGGTTCAGACCCGGGCTGCCGCATTGGCCAAAGCACACCGAAGGCGACCCTGCTCACGAAGGTGGCGGTGGAGCATGTGGTGGGCAAACGGCCGCACGTGGCCGTCTTCGGCACCGATTACCCCACGCCCGACGGTACCGGCGTGCGCGACTACATCCACGTCGAAGACCTGGCCGCAGCCCACCTGAAGGCACTGGCGTACCTGCGCAAGGGCGGCGCCTCCCTCACCCTGAATTGCGGCTATGGCAAGGGCTTCAGCGTGCGCGAACTGCTGGATGCCGTCGCCCGTGTGTCGGGGCAGCCACTGGTGATCCGCGAAGAACCGCGTCGCGCCGGTGACCCGCCCATTCTCATCGCCAAGGCAGACCGTATCCGCGAGGTACTGGGTTGGGTTCCTGCACACGATGACCTCGATCACATCGTGCGCACTTCACTCGCCTGGGAACGTCGTCTGCTCGACCAACCGGCTACCTGAACCGTGAGATTCGGCCGTCCCAGCTCGTTGCGCGGCATCCTGATTGCCGGTTTCGTGCTGGTGACTTTGCCGCTGTTGCTGGCAGCATCCAACGCGGCGCTGCAGATGAACCATTTGGCCAAGCGTAGTGCCAGCCTGGTTCACCAAGGCGTGGAATCCACGCGACACGTCCAAGCGCTGGCACCCATTTTGTCGGCCATGCAGCGGCGGTCCGGCCTGTGGCTGCTAACCCAAGACCCGTCCATGCAAGCCGCGGTGGCCGAACAGTACGCCGCGCTGAACGGCCACCTAGAGGCGCTACTCGGCTTGCGCGGGGACCCTGTCTACCGCGGGCATCTCAAGAACCTGCAAGTACAGGCCGCCGTTATCGCGAACGCCGTCGCCCTGCCCGCTGACGACCCCACCCAGGCCGCAGTCTTGACGGGCCAACTAGGGCACTTCGAGCCCATGATTCTGGCCGCCAACGACTTGGCGACAGCCAACGCCCTGCAGACCAGCGATGAACTCGCAGCGCTGCAAGCGGCTACCGAAGCCACCCAGCAGCAACTGCTGCTGCAAGCCGCCGCATTGGTCCCGGTCACTGCGCTCCTCGCCCTGCTGTTTGTCATGCTGCTGGTACGGCCGCTGAAGCAAATTGACCGGGCCATCGCCGAACTCGGTAGCGGCCAGTTCGATACGCCCATCGCCATCACTGGCCCGACGGACCTGGAGCAACTTGGACAACAGTTGGAATGGCTGCGCACGCGGTTGGTGGAACTGGAGGAAGAAAAAAACCGCTTCCTGCGCCATATGTCGCATGAACTGAAAACGCCGCTGGCAAACCTGCGCGAAGGCACGGAATTGCTGATGGAAGGCGCCGTCGGCGACCTTGACCCGGCGCAACGTGAGGTCACCGCCATTCTGCGCGAAAACGGCATCCGCCTGCAGCGCATGATCGAGAACCTGCTCAGCTTCAGTGCCTGGGCCGCCAAAGGCGGGGCGCTGGAGCTTTCCGAGTTTCGGCTGCGGCCACTCGTGAAGAGCGTGATGGACTCGCAGCAACTCACACTCGTAGGGCAGAGGCTGCGGCTGGACCTGAAAGTCCCCGACGTGGACGTGACCGCCGACCGCGGCAAACTCCGCCTCATTCTCGACAACCTGCTCAGCAACGCCGTGAAGTACACCCCCAAGCGCGGCACCATCTACTTATGGTTCCGGCAGACGGATGGCGAACTGATCATCGATTGCGGCGACTCCGGCCCGGGTATTGCCGAAGCGGACCGCGCGCGCGTCTTCGAGGCCTTCTACACCGGCGCCAAACCTCCCGGTGGCCACGTACCCGGCACGGGCATCGGTCTTTCGGTCGTCATGGACTTCGTGAAAGCGCACGGTGGTACGATTGATTTAGTGGACGGGGAGTTCACTGGCGCACACTTTCGGATTTCCCTACCTATGCGCAGCGAGCCTTCGCGTAAACTGGTGCTGGATGAAAACCTTCGTGACCCGTCGTAAGCCTTCGTCGGCCTCAGGGTTGCCACTGCGCCTGTTCGCACCGTGGCTGGCGGCGGCTGTCCTCGGCCTGAGCGGCTGCGATATCACCCTGCCGAAACTGGGCCGCCAAGCCTCGCCAGCCACGCCTGTGGCCTCCAATGCCGAAAGCAGCGTAGCCCTGCTCGGTTGGCTGGAAAGCCTGCGGTTGGCCGGCCCAGCCGAACAGGCCGAGCGCATTGCCGCTGCCAAACTCGCTTACGAACAGCAGTTGGCGGTGGACGCACAACTGCGCTACGCGCTGGCTTTGGCCACGCCTGGTCTACCCGGCGCTGACCCGCAACTGGCGCGGCGGCACCTCGGGGAGTTGGTCGCCCGTGGCGACCGTCTGCAGCCCGGCCCGCTGGCCTTGGCGCATCTGGCGCTGACAGAAGTGGATGCACGCCTGACGCTGCAGTCGGACAACCTGCGACTGCAAACGGAAGGAGCACTGCGCGACCGCGAGCGCACCCTAGCCCTCACCCGTCGCCTCCAGCAGGAGCTCGACGAGAACAACCGTCTGCGCCGCGCCTTGGACGAGGCGCAAAAAAAACTCGAGGCGGTACTCGAACTGGAACGCGGTAACACGCCGCTCCTGCCAAGCAGCAGCGCCCTCCCGTTACCTTCGCGTCCAGCGAAGCGTCCCTGATGGCCAGCCGGCGGGAAGCCCAAAAACGCAAAGCCAAGGTCATGGTCGTCGATGACGACCCAGGCTTGCTGCGCCTCCTGACTATCCGTCTGCGCGCCGAAAACTACGAGGTGGAACCCGTGGCCAGCGGCCCGGCCGCACTGGAAAGCGCCGCGCGCTTCCGGCCCGACCTCGTCATCACAGACCTGCGCATGGAGCCCATGGACGGCGTCACGTTGCTGCGCGAACTGCAGTCGCGCTATCCGGGTCTCAAGGTCATCCTGCTCACCGCCCACGGCACCATTCCCGATGCTGTTCGTGCCACGCAGAGTGGCGCCTTCAGCTTCCTGACCAAGCCCGTGGAAAAGCAGGAACTGCTGGACCAGGTGCAGAAGGCGCTGAAGATTTCAGGCCAAGCCATCATCGATGAAGACTGGCGGCGTGGCATTGTCACGCGCAGCCCGCTCATGGAACAGAAACTGGCACAGGCGCACCTCGCCGCCGGTACCGATGCGCGCGTCCTGCTCACCGGCGAGCCCGGTTCGGGCAAAGAACAAGTGGCGCGTGCCATCCATCGCGCCAGCAACCGCGAAGCGGCCCCCTATGTCTCGTTCAGTTGCACCTCGGTTCCCACCGAAGTGCTCGAGTCGGAACTCTTCGGCCACCTGAAAGGCGCCTTCCCGGGCGCCCTGCGCGACCACCCCGGCCTCTTCCGGGCAGCGGAGGGTGGCACCTTGTATCTGGACGATGTCAGCGAACTGCCGGGCACCACTCAGGTTCGTCTGCTACGCGTGCTGCAGGAAAATCAGGTGATGGCACTGGGCGCTGCCAAACCAGTCACCGTCAACGTGCGAGTCATCAGCGGCACGCATCGCGATCTTGCGCAGTTGGTGGCTCACGGACGGTTCCGGGAAGACCTGTACTACAAGCTGAACGTGGTACACATCGATGTACCTGCCCTCGCCCGCCGTCGCGAAGACATTCCCCTGCTGGTGGCGCATTTCCTCGAGCAAGTCGCTATCGAGACGGGCGTGCGCCGACTGTATGCGCCGGAGGCCGTAGAACTGCTGGCCACGGCGGAATGGCCCGGGAACGTTCGCCAGTTGCAAGCCATCGTGCGGCAGAACGTCGCCATGGCACAAACTCAGGTGATTCCGGCCGAGTTAGTGGAAGCGGCACTCGGCGGCGTTGCCGGGCGCTTGGCCAGCTTCGACGAAGCCCGCGACGAATTCACGCGCAACTATCTGGTGCAAATTCTCCAGATTACGGGCGGCAATGTGAGCCAGGCAGCACGCTTGGCGCGACGCAACCGCACCGACTTCTACAAGCTGCTAGACCGGCACCAACTCGTGCCAGCGGAATTCAAAGCACGCGAGTAAGCCACGCGAGCACGGCTTCGCCGAACTGCTCGTGGTCACTGGCCTTCGACAGCGTGTGGTCTGCCTCCGGCAATTCCAGCCGCGTCGCCTCGGCACGGCCGAGCACTGCTTGCCACGGTTCACTGCCCGCCACCATGGCGCGGAACTCCGCCGCCGTACGGTCGTTGCCGCTAAGCCCCCACAACACTGGCACCGCACAAGCCATGGCGTTCGTCAGCACTGCCTTGGACAACGCGCCCTCGGCGGTGTCGAGCCCCGGCATGGCCGCGCCCCACTCGCGGGTAGACAAATCAACGTTGGAACGCTCGCTGGTGCCGCGCGCTACCTTTCGGTGTTGCCACCACTCACGCAAGGCGGCCACTACGTTCACGTCGCCCCGCAGCAAGCGGCCCCAGAAGACGCTACTGAACCACTGCCGTCCATAGTATTCACGCACCAGCGCCTGCGACTGCGCCGACGCCGCCACCGGTGCCCAAGGATTCAACGCCACCAAGCCTGCCACTGCAGGGTGGTTAACCAAGTGCAACAGCGCCAAGGTGGCGCCGTCGCACAAGCCAAACACCACCCAACGACTGACGCCGGTGGTCGCTACCGCAGACTCCAACGTGGCCCGAAGCTCCGCGCCGCAATCTACCAACGCGGCGCGGCGACCAGGAGCATCGCCCGTGCCAGCGCGGTCGAAGCGGCAGGTGGCGTAGCCGGCTGCATTGAAGCGACGCGACCAGCGAACGAACTGCCGATGGGCACCCACCCGATACTGGGGCCCGCCGACGACGAAGAGCACGCCGCAACGAGCATTGGCGCCGACGGGCAATTCGAGCAGCCAAGGCGGTGTAGCTGCCGCCTCGCCAGCGTTAGGGTATTTGCCAGCGCCTTCGCTATCGTTCATGAGCCCGTAAGTGTTGGCACACTGCCGCTGCGCGCTATCGCTTTTCGGCACCAAAGAATTCAGCCACTCCACGAGCGGCGGCACCAAGGTGGTATCCGTGTCCGTCTCGGCAGGCAACCAGAAGCGCCGCGCGCCACTGGCTACCGCATCCCATTCGCGGGCCACTACTGGGCACGGCAACTGCGGCACCGCCTCGAGTTCATTCGCCAACGCAGGAGTGAGGCGGTAGCCGCCACATTCCACGGTGGCACCGGCAGCGAGCTGCTGCCGCAAGGCGTCGACCCCTAGGCCGGCCACCGCCGCGTGGGTGCCGAGAGCCGCCAAACGCAACCACTGCGTGAGCACGGCACTGCCCTGCATTACCGGGTTCCAACTAGCCAAGCCTAACGGCAGTGGCACACCACGCCGTTGTAAAGCCTGCCAAAGCGCGGGCAATAGCAGTGCTCCTTGCCGCGCCACCCACAAGGTCCAAGGCCCTCGCGTAGCGGCTTCCGCTGCGTCTGCAGCAAAATCTTCAGCCCAGTTCGCCAAGCTGGCGTCGGCGAAATCGCCGTCACTATCGCCCGTGCCAGCAGGGTCTGTGCAATGGACAGTCCAACCGGTAGCCGCCAAAGCCCGCGCCGCAGCGGCCATCAGCGGGCGCGTATGGTTCAGTTCATCGCCAAGCGGAGGCAGGAACAACACCGTGCCCCGGACCGCTGAAGATTCTTGGCCCTGCGCGTCTGAAGCAGGCGGCAACAATGCCGGCTGCCAAGTCGTTCGCCAACGCCTACCGGCAGTGCCAGCAATCCAGCCACGCGTGGTTAGGACGGCAGCGCGGGTCTGGTCCATGGTGGGTGCCATCGTCACTGCGGGAGCGACACTGTGGCGCGGGCAGCCACCCAGTCCAGCAAGGTGCCCACGCTCGTGAACACTTCAGCGGACAACTCTTCGTCGGCTACGATGAACCCGAAGGTGGTCTCGCATTCCTCCAGCAAGTTCACCACCGCCACGGAATCGAGCGCAGAAATGGCGCCCAACAACAGCGTCTGCCGTTCCAAGGGAAACGCTGCAGGTAGGCCTAGGACCTCCCGCAACAGCATCAACAGTTTGGGCTCGAGGGTGATTGTCATCACCGCCATGCTTCCCGCGCGAGCAAGAGAGCATTGCCCAAGGCGCTCTGACGATAAAGACTGACCCGGGGCAGCTTCAGTGCATCGCTGGCCGGCGTGACCGCCCCCCAGTCGGAAGTAAAGGCGTGGCTGAAGCCTGCCTCACGTACCAGACCCACATCGCGCTCGCTGAAGTCTCGCCCTTCATGCCCGTTCGGGTAGGCGAACAACCCGACCGGCACGCCGAGTAACTGTTCAAGATCAGCGCGGCTGCCAGCGACTTCGGCGCGCGCCTCCTCCAACGCACAGGCGGCGAGAATGGGGTGGTGTCGGGTATGCGCGCCTATCTCTATTCCCGGACGTCGCGCCAGTTCGCGCAGCTCCGTGGCATCGAGCATCAGGCGTGGCGCCGGTGGCGCCGCGCATGCCGCCTCCACCAACGCGACGGCCTGCTCTCGCGCAAGCAAGGGCAAGGACTTCACCGCGGCAGTGCAGCGCTCGGCCAACTGTCGTCGCGCCTGCAGCGCCACCGGGACCGCCTCGGGCAACCCAACGGCGTCGAGTCGCG
This sequence comes from Janthinobacterium lividum, assembly GCA_943327025.2. Taxonomy (GTDB): domain Bacteria; phylum Pseudomonadota; class Gammaproteobacteria; order Steroidobacterales; family Steroidobacteraceae; genus CAIOHZ01. The sequence continues at coordinate 2,704 of CALPVO020000042.1, read as the reverse complement.
CGCCGGCCACGCCTTCACGCAAAGCCCACAGCAAGCGGTCGTGCCACATGTTGGGCCCGCCCACGAAACCAGAAGAAACGAACACGGTGGCCGGGTAGCCACGCGCCGCGAGCAAAGGCGCCGCCACTGCCAATTGTTCGCGGTAACCGTCATCAAAGGTGATAGCCACGGAAGTGCGCCGCAGCTTTCCCTTCTGCAAGGCAGCCAAGCCCGCCGTCAGCGGAACGACGTCGAAGCCACGCAGTGCATCGAGCTGCCGCGCGAAGCGCGCTGCATCCGGCGTTTGCGGGTCGTAGGGGTCGAACGCCGGCGTTACGCGGTGGCAAGCCACCACCAACAGGCGATTGGCAGGCAGGCAACGCAGGAAAGGCCGCAAGGGAAGCATGTCAGGCGGGACGCATGTCAGGCGGCACGCAACCGACGTCGCTCGGCAGCGGTCAGAGCCGGCTTCGAGAGTTCCACTTCCTTGGCATCCGGCAAGGCCACCCGTCCCGTCAACACTACGAGCGCCACCAACTGGTAGGGCAAGTCGAGGTAGGCCAGCCCGAGGAAGGCGCCGCCCACGCCATAGGCGATAGCACTGGCTTGCAAGGCCGTGGCCAAATCGAAGGCCCAGGCTTTTTCAGGGTCGTCGCGCGTCGCCTTGCGGATGCGCTGGGTTTCCATGAACGCCAGAAACGCGAAACCCAGAAAGAGCGCCAAGCCTACAAACCCCTGCTCGCCGAGAATCTCGAAGTAGATGCTGTGGGCGTCGTGCAACTTTTCCGGGTCCGGCGCATAACGCTGGAAAGCCTCTCTGTTGAACACGCCGTAACCACCGCCGTTGATCGGCTGGTCCAAAGCCAGGTTCCAGGCAAAGCCCCAGGCATTGATTCGCCCTTGGGCTGAGGCGTCTTCTGTGTAGTTGGCGATACTGTCCACGCGCACCGTGAACTTTTCCGGCATGAACCCGAACGCCGCCATGGCGGCTACCGTGACCAACAGACCACCGAGAACTTTGCGGTTGGAACGCCACCAGATGGCAGCGAGTACCGCGGCGATGGCGAGGTACGCACCGCGGGAATAAGAACCCACGACCGAGATCAGACAAAGCACAAAGCCGGCCATGAGGGCGCGCTTCACCCATTTGCCTTCCACCTGCCGCGACAGATACCACAGTAACGGCAGAATGATAGTCAGCGCGAGCGCCACCTCATTGTTGCCTTCCAGGAACGTGCCCGGCGGCCCCCAGACCATGTACTTGCCGCCCGTGGCCAAGGTGAACACGCCGCCCTTGAAGCCATAAAAACCGATGCTCATGGCGATGACCCAGACCATGAACTCGATGCCACGACGGTCGCGGACGATGAAGAAGGTGGCGAGGACCATCAACTGAATCTTGATGGTGCGGTCCACTTCGAAGACGCTGGCCTCCGGGTACATGGCGAACAAGGCATTGCCCACATACCAGGCCACCAACAACGCCCAGGCGATAGTGACCGGCGTCCAACGCCAGCGCATGCGGTCTTTCCAATTGAAGAAGAGCGCAATGAAGGTGACCGCCACGGCGGGCTGCACCACGGGCAGGTCGCGAATGAAACCGTAGGCGAGACGGTGCGGCGACATATAGCCCAGCCACGACCAGATGCCCAATCCCCATAGCGGCCGGGCTACCGCAAAGAGCAGCGCCAAACCCAGCACTACAAACAAGGCATAGTCACGCATCGGTCTTTCCCTGCACCAGTTCGACAAACAGGCGGCGCTGCCCTTCGCACGTCGCATCCCAACTGAAACCGCAGGCATAGTGCCGCGCTTCAGCCCGGTGTGCAGCATCGCCCAACTTCGCCGCCAACGCCTGCACCGCCGTCACGAATTCGGCGACGGAACCAGACTCAAACAGGCTCCCGGCCGCGGGACTGGTAATCACTTCCGGAATACCGCCCACCCGACTGGCCACCACGGCTGTGCCACAAGCCAGAGACTCCAGCAGCACATTGGGCCAACCCTCGTTGCTCGAGGCAAGCACGGAAAGGTCCGCTGCCGAAAAATGAAACTTCAATTCGTCTTGCTCGACGCGACCAACAAAACGGACGCGGGCCGCAACACCCAACTGCTGCGCCAACTGACGCAAGCTGCCTTCCAGCGGGCCTACGCCTACCAAGTCCAAGTGCCAATCCGGCAGTTCGCACAAGGCCCGCAGCACCAAAGCATGGCACTTCACCGGCACCAACGCCGCCACGCAAACCAAGCGCGGCCCGTGCAGCGGCCCGCCCACGCGTTGACGCGCCTCGGCCTGAGGCACCGGGTGGAAGCGCTGCAAATCGACACCGTTACGCAGCACCCGCGTACTGTCGGGCGCTACGCCCATTGCCACCAGCCGCTCCACCAAAGCCCGGGAAACGCCGATACTCGCACCAGCCACTCGCGACGCCCAGCGCATCATGCGGCGCGGCCAGTACATTTCCCCAATCAGATTCACATCGGAACCGCGCGCAGTAATAGCCAGCGGTACGTTCATCCAGCGCGCAAGCAAGGCCGCCGCAACACCATCCGGGTAGTAGTAGTGCGCATCGATTAGCTGGAACTGCCAGCCCTCGCGGCGCCAGCGGCGCAGCGTCGGCCACGCGCCAAGCGCCAGCAGCAAAGGTGCCAGCCACATGCCTATCTTCGGCACCACGAGATAACGCGGGTGCTCCACGGGCAGGCCATGCCGCTGTTCCCGGCG
>CALPVO020000041.1 GCA_943327025.2 Janthinobacterium lividum | reverse complement strand
TCTTGCTGCTCGCTGCCGGTACGGATGGCGTGGATGGCAATAGTGAAGACGCGGGCGCCTTGGTGGATGGTGACACCGCCTTGCGCGGTGAGGTCGGTCTGGGTGCTACGGCGACCGCGGCTTTGGCCGCCGCGAATTCCGGTGCCTTCCTCGAGGCCGCGGGCGATTTGGTGCATACCGGGCGCACCGCCACCAACGTTGGGGATATCCTTGTGGCGTGGTGGTCGGATGCCCCACGACAGGGGCCATCGTGAACGCACGCTTTCTTCTCATCGATTCCGATCCGCAGCACCGTGAACGCTGGCGACAACAAATCGTCGCGGTCTTCCGCGATGCCGTGGTCGATGAATACGACCCGATGGATGAAGGCCCGCTTCCGCCAGAGTTCAGCGCTGCTGCTTTCGACGCCGTACTCCTCGGCGACGTGGTGGGCTCCGACGAACCCCCGGTTATCACCAACATGGCCGACGACATCGAAGCCGGCCTACCACCGCACGATCCGGATTTCGCCACCACCACGGTGGTATTGGCTGACGAGTTTTGGCGCGCCGCCAACAATCTGGCGCGAACCTCGGCCCATACGGCGTGGCTCGACGACTTGTCGCGTCGCCCCGAGTTCGCGCCAGTGCTATCGCTCGATGAACTGGATGAAGACGGGCAGTGGCCGGCGGATGGGCCCGTGCCACACGTGCCATTGGTGCGTCTGCAGCGCAGTCGCCTCGCCTCCAAGGAGCTCGTTCGCGCCTTGCGTTATGCAGTCGACTTGCGCACCGACCAACGCCGTGAGGCAAGGCAGCGTCCCGGTGCACTCGATGTGTACCGCTTCGGTAATGTGATGATTCGCGGAGAGCGCTGTTTGCGCCCCTTGGCGGCCAGCCCGTTGTCTGCCATCTACCTTGCAGAAAGCGAGCGCGTGGGGCGGGTGGTAGCGCTGAAGGTGCTGCGGCAAGTGCCGGATATCAGCGAGAACAATACCTTCGATCGCTTCATCCGCGAATACCAGATTATTGCCGGCATCGCGCACCCGAACGTGGTTCGCATCCATGATATTGGGGTGGCAGACGATCACGTGTTCATCGCCATGGAGTACTTCCCCCGCGGCGACTTGCGCCGACGTGTGAAGCAAGGCATGTCGCCGGAAGCGGCGCTGACCGTATTGCAGCAGATGGCGGCTGCGCTTGCCGCGGTGCACGCGCAAGGCGTGCTCCATCGCGACCTGAAGCCTGGCAACGTCATGCTGCGCACGGATGGCAGCATCGCCCTCATCGACTTCGGTTTGGCGAAAGAGATAGCCCATGAAGAGGCCATTACCGGCCGCGGTGAAATCTTCGGTACGCCGTTTTACATGAGCCCGGAGCAAGGGCATGGCCGGACGGTAGATGCACGTTCAGATCTTTACAGTCTTGGCGTTATTTTTTACGAGATGCTGACGGGCAAAAAACCGTTTCAGGCAAAGACGCCGATGGGTGTCATTTACCAGCATACGCACGCGCTCATTCCGCAGTTGCCACTGCAGTTCCACGGTCTTCAGCCTTTGTTGGACCGCTTGCTGGCAAAGTTGCCAGAGCAGCGTTACCAGACGGCGGCGGAGCTGGGTGCTGCCACAGCGAAAGTGGCTGCCACTTGGCAGCCCCTGCCCACGTTGAACGATCGCAGGCGCGGGCTGTGAGTACGGCTATGGAACTGTTGCTGGTGGCGACGCCTGAAGCGTGGCTGCAGGAAGCCGTGCGCCAGCGCGACCTGCTGGTTGTCGACCATGCCAATTGCGAGAAGAAGGCGGCGTCTACGGCGCTAGCGCTCATGTTTACTTATGCCGAAGACGAACGGCTCACTTTGCAATTGTCGCGCTTGGCGCGCGAGGAATTGCGCCACTTCGAGCAAGTGCGCAAGGTGGCACGCGATCTGGGCATTCGTTTCGTGCGTCTAGGCCCCGGGCGTTATGCCGAGCAACTTCGCAAGGCGGTGCGCAAGAGCGAACCGCAGCGGCAGTTGGATGTCTTGTTGGTGGGCGCGCTCATTGAAGCGCGGTCCTGCGAGCGGTTTCATGCGCTGGCGCCTTGTATTGGCGAACCGCTGGGGTCCTTCTTCGCGGGGCTCGAGGCGGCAGAGGCGCGCCATCAGTCGCTTTACTTGGATTTGGCGAAGGCTCAGGCGGAACGCATGGACGCGGACTGCGCCGACCGACTGGCCACCTTGCAGGCGCTGGAAGCGGACTTGGTGACCTCGCCCGACCCGGTCTTTCGGTTCCATTCTGGCGTGCCGGTGTAGGCGCGAGTTTGTTCGCGACTGTCCCCGGCAAACCACTGCTCGGGGGGCTGTTCGCGTTAAACGAATCTCGGCCCGTGTTCGTCCCAGCGCAGTGCGCTTTGTTGCGTATACCAGTCGCCCAACACGAGACGTTGGCAGGCGCGGCCATCTACCAGCAGGTCGTGGCTGCCCGGGCGGTGTGTGTGGCCGTGCAGCAGTACGCTGCAGCCTGAACCGCGCAAAACGTGCTCCACCGCGGCGCCGTTCACGTCCATGAGCATGGCTTGCTGTTGCGCGGTGTGCTGTTTACTGCCTTGGCGAGCTGCGGCAGCGAAGGCCTGTCGCGTGGCCAATGGTAGGCCAAGCGCGGCATGCTGCCATTTTCGGTCGCGTACCGTCGCGCGCAGGGTTTGGTAGGGGCGGTCGTCTGTGCATAGCGCATCGCCGTGCGTCACGATGATGCGCGTGCCGTGCAATTGCAGTTCAAAGGGGTCGGGGAGCGCCGTGCCGCCAGCGCTGGCAGCAAAGGCTTCGCCCAGCAGGAAATCGCGGTTGCCCGGCAGAAAGTACAGCGCCGTGCCGCTGGCAGCCAGCCCCCGGAAAGCGGCCAGGACGGGTTCGCGCCACGTTGGACGGTCATCGTCGCCTAGGTAAGCCTCGAACAGATCGCCCAGCACATACAAAGCGTTGGCGCCGCGGGCGGTGCCTTGCAGAAAATCGAGACAGCGCGCGGTAATGTCTGGCGCCGTCTCATCCAGATGCAGGTCGGAGATGAACAGCGTCGTCATGGTCGGTGCGCTGTTCGGGCCGAAGGAAGGTGCGGCGGGTGCTGCAGCGCGCGGTTCAGAGCTTCGGCGCGCTGCCGTCGGCCGGCGCGGGTGTCGGCATTGGGGTCGGCATTGGGGTCGCCTCCGGCTTTGCCGGAGCGGCTGCCGGCGCCACGGCGGGTACCACGGCCGGCGCCGTTGCCGCGGGCGACAGTACGAAGGCGCGACGGATGACGATTTGTGTCAGCGGAGCCGAGGCTTTGAAGGTAGCGACATCGCCCGTGGGCTGCTGGCCGATTTGGTCCACCACCTGGAAGCCGTCCACTATCTTGCCGAACACGGCATAACCCCAGCGCGCGGGGTTCGGGTCCAGCACTTCGTTGTCGGCGAGGTTCACGTAGAACTGCGACGTCCCCGAATGCGGGCTGCCCGTACGGGCGAGGCCCACGGTAAAGCGCTTGTTGGACAGGCCGTTGCCCGACTCATTGACTACCTGTCCGCGCGTGGGCTTGGCCTTGTAGGCCGTGTCGTAGCCGCCGCCTTGCACCACGAAATTGTTCTCGATGCGGTGGATGATGGTGCCGTTGTAGAAGCCTTCCTTCACGTACTGGAGGAAGTTGGCGCTGGTGAGCGGGGCGCGCTCCGTATCCAACTGGATGACGAACTCGCCGAGAGACGTTTCGAGCATCACCCGCGGTGGCTCAGCCGCTTTGGCGGCAGCGAGGGGCAGGACGAGCGCGAGCAAGGCGGTGGCGAGGCGCAGGGAAAATTTTGCAAGGGTCGGGGACATTCGGCTTAGCTCCAGTCAGGCGAGCAGACAGTTTGCCGTACACTTGCGCCCCATGTCGACGGCAATGGTCACCACCCGCTTTGCGCCCAGCCCCACCGGGCGCCTCCACTTGGGCAACGCCCGCACGGCGCTGTTCAACTGGCTGCTCGCCAAGCAGGCCGGCGGCCGCTTTGTGCTGCGCCTAGAAGACACCGATGCCGCCCGTTCCACGGCAGAATTCGCGGCGGCGTGCATGGCAGACCTGCGCTGGCTCGGGCTGGAGTGGGACGCAGGGCCGGAGGGGGGAGGGGAGCCGCAGGGCCCGTACCGCCAGTCCGAGCGCACGGCCATTTATGGCGGGTTGGTGGCTCGGCTGCGCGAAGCCGGGCAAGTTTACGAATGCTATTGCTCGCAGGTGGAACTGGCCGTCAGCCGCAAGCGGCAGTTGGAAGCCGGTCGTCCGCCGCGTTATCTGGGCACTTGCCGGCACCTGTCGGCGGAGCAACGCGCTGCGCAGGTGGCCGCAGGCCGCCTGCCTACGCTACGTTTTCGGGTGCCGGAAGGCGGGAGCGTCAGCTTTGCGGACCTCGTGCGCGGCCCGCAGCTGAGTGCGGCCGCCGAAATCGGCGACTTCGTCATCGCGCGCGGTGATGGCAGTGCGGCGTTCTTCTTTGCCAACGCCGTGGACGACGCCCTCATGGGCATTACCCACGTGTTGCGCGGCGAAGACCACCTGACCAACACCTTCCGCCAGTTGCTGGTGCTGCAGGCGCTAGGCCTGCCTGCGCCGCAGTACGGGCATTTGTCCTTGCTGGGGACTGCCACCGGCGGCCCGCTGTCCAAGCGTGAAGGTGCTACCTCGCTGGCGGACCTGCGCGAACAGGGCTACTTGCCCGCCGCGCTGCGTAACTTCATGGCGCGGCTGGGCCACAGCTACACGGAGCCGGGCTGGATGGACGACGCAGCGCTGGCCGCGGGGTTCAACACCGACCACCTTGGCCGGGCGCCGGCGCAGGTGGACGAGGCGCAGTTGCGCCATTGGCAGCACGAGACGGTGCAGCGCGCGGGTTTGGATGAACTGCGCCCGTGGTTTGCCGGGCTGGTGCCGGCGGCCGCCGAAGAGGCGTTCCTGGCGCTTGTTCGCGGCAACATTACGCTGCCGGCAGAAGCCCAGCATTGGGCGCGGGTGGTGTTTGTAGATGGGCAAGCGGCGGGCAGCGAGCTGGCCCGCGATTGCTTCCCGGACGCTGCGGCTCACGCTGCCTTCTTCGCAGCGCTTTCCGCCGCCTATGAAGAACACGGCGCGAATGTGAAAGCGCTGGGAGCAGCGGTGCTCGCCGCCACCGGCGCCAAGGGCAAAGGCTTCTTCCTGCCGCTGCGTCTGGCGCTCACCGGCGGGCACGCAGGCCCCGAACTGCAGCCACTGCTGGCCTTGCTGCCGCCGGCCATCGTTCGTTCGCGGCTTCTGGTGCAAAATGCGCCGCCTGCCGGCTAGCGCTTTGGTCCTTTTGAGCTGCGGCGGTGGTGTACCTCGTCCGCTTCGTATATTTCATTTTCCTGTTCCGCCACCGTCGCGGTGGCTCCTGCCGATGGTGACCCGACGATGATCCAACTCCACAACTCGCTGTCCGGCCGCAAAGAGCCGTTGAGCATGCTCACGCCCGGCGAAGTGCGCATGTATGTGTGTGGTATCACCGTCTACGACTTCTGCCACGTGGGCCACGCGCGCATGTTGGTGGTGTTCGACACTATTCGTCGTCATTTGCTGTGGCGTGGCCTGAAGGTCACCTTCGTCCGCAACATCACGGACATCGACGACAAGATCATCGACCGCGCCCGTGCGAACGGCGAAACCATGGAAGCGCTTACTGCGCGCTTCATTACCGCCATGGACGAAGACTGCGCCGCGCTGGGCCTGCTACGGCCCGACCATGAACCACGTGCCACACAGTACGTGCCGCAAATCATTGCCATGGTGGAACAGCTCATCGCGCGCGGGCATGCGTACGTGGCGGCAGACGGCGATGTCATGTATTCCGTGTCGAGCTTCCCGCACTACGGGCAGTTGTCCGGCAAGAAGCTAGAAGACTTGCGTGCTGGTTCGCGCGTGGACGTGAACGAAGGCAAGCGCGACCCGCTCGACTTCGTGCTGTGGAAGCATGCCAAGCCGGGCGAGCCCGCTTGGGAATCGCCGTGGGGGCCGGGGCGTCCGGGCTGGCATATCGAGTGCAGTGCCATGAGCACGGCGCTGCTGGGCAACCACTTCGATATCCACGGCGGCGGGCTGGACCTGAAGTTTCCGCACCACGAAAACGAAATTGCGCAAACCTGCGGTGCTTGCGATGGCGCATTCGTGAACCAGTGGATGCACAACGGCTTCGTGAACGTGAATGAAGAAAAGATGTCGAAGAGCCTAGGCAACTTCTTCACCGTGCGCGAAGTGCTGCCGAAGCTGCGCTTGGAAGTGATGCGTGCCTTTGTGTTGGCCAGCCACTATCGCGGCCCCATCAACTACGCGCTCGATAACCTGCAGCAGGCGGACCGTGCACTGGAACGCCTCTACCTGGCCTTGCGTGGCGTGGAACCGGCGGCGAGCTACACGCCTACGGCAGCGACTGCGCAGTTCGGTGCGGCCATGGACGACGACTTCAATACGCCGGAAGCCTTCGCTGCATTGCAGGGCTTGGCGGGCGAACTAAATAAAGCGCGCAAGGCAAAGCAGTTTGAGCAGGCTGCGGCCTTGGCGGCGGAACTGAAGGCGCTGGGCGGTGTGCTGGGCTTGTTGCAGGCGGCGCCGGAAGCTTGGCTGCAGGCGCCCGCTACGCTCGTGGAGAATGTGCCTACGCCAGAAGAAGTGGTGCTGGCCATGGAAGCCCGCGTGGCTGCGCGGGCTGCGAAGGACTGGGCGCAGAGCGATGCCCTGCGCAATGGGCTGGCAGCGCGCGGCGTGCTGCTGGAAGACGGCGCTTCCGGCAGCACTTGGCGCTACACCATTCCTTGAATAGGCGGGGAGCAAACTCCCGCCTATGGAGCAGACGTGAGCGCGGTTACCCGCGGCGGCGCAGCGCGCTCTCGAGCGTGTTCTGCATCAGCGCGGCCACGGTCATGGGGCCTACGCCACCCGGCACCGGCGTAATCCAGCTAGCGCGCTCGGCGGCCACATCGTATTCCACGTCGCCCACCAACTTGCCGTTGTCGAGGCGGTTGATGCCCACGTCGATGACGATAGCGCCCGGCTTGATCCATGCGCCCTTCACGAAGTCGGGCTTGCCGATGGCAGCTACAACTACATCTGCGCGACGCACGTGGCCTTCGAGGTCCTTCGTGCGGCTATGGCATACGGTGGCCGTGGCGCCGAGCAACATCATTTCCAGTGCCATGGGGCGGCCGACGATGTTCGAAGCCCCCACCATGACAGCGTCTAGACCCGCCACGTTCAACTGGTAGGCCTCCAGCAGCTTCACGATGCCGTAAGGCGTGCACGGGCGTACCAGCGGCTGCTTCAGCGCGAGGCGGCCGATGTTATAGGGGTGGAAGCCATCCACGTCCTTTTCCGGAATGATGCGCTCGGTAACGAGCGAAGACTCGATGTGCTTCGGCAGCGGCAACTGCACGAGGATGCCGTCGATGGCCGGGTCGGCGTTCAGCGCGTCGATGAGAGCGATGAGATCCGTTTGGCTGGTTTCCCCAGGGAGGTCGTGCGCCACCGAGAGGATGCCGGCCTGTTCGCAGGAAAGGCGCTTGTTGCGCACGTAGACGGCGGAGGCGGGGTCGCTGCCGACTTTCACCACGGCGAGCCCGGGGCGGGCTTTGCCGGCGGCGGCCATGGCGTCCGTGGCAACGCGAACCTGGGCCTTTAACTGGTCGGCAATGCGCTTGCCGTCGATGATCTGGGCGGACATTTCAGTGCGCTTCCTGTGGCGAATGTGAAGAGGAGAGGGCAGCATGCTGCGCCGTTGCCGGCCCCGGCGCTGCCCCGCGAGGGAACAGCGACATGACCGAGCGGGAAATTATCCCACAGCAATAATTGACGAGCCACTCGCCAAGATTTAGACTTCCGCGTCTTGGTTGGGCGTAAGCCTAGTCAAGACGCCCTCGGCAAAGGGTTCCGGCGGGGCATGGCGCAGTCTGGTAGCGCATCTGCTTTGGGAGCAGAGGGTCGGGGGTTCGAATCCCTCTGCCCCGACCAGTTTGCCGCGATGCGCCCGTAGCTCAACCGGATAGAGCACTGGCCTTCTAAGCCAGCGGTTGCAGGTTCGATTCCTGCCGGGCGCGCCAGTAAACACCTGCGGGTGGTAGCTGGCTCTGGCGTTTTGGGATGTTGACCGCACGATGGTGGACGTAGCTCAGCTGGTAGAGCCCCGGATTGTGATTCCGGCCGTCGCGGGTTCGAGTCCCGTCGTCCACCCCACCTCTTGGCGGGGCGGTGCAAGTTTTTAGTAGTTTTCGGGCCGTTAGCTCAGTTGGTAGAGCTGCTGACTCTTAATCAGTAGGTCGTAGGTTCAAGTCCTACACGGCCCACCAACTCCGGAAAGGGGACTGTCGCAAGGCAGTCCCCTTTTTCGTTGTGGGGACATGTTCGTTGTGGTGAGTTCGTTGTGGGGAACCTGCAGGCTCGCGGCCCGTCAGCCTTTCAGGTCTTTCATTCCCCACGCCGCTTTCACCTTGGGCCCCTGTATGCCCCAGTCGATGACACCAACGTCGTCGGCCCAGCGTTGGTACGCGCGCGCCATGCGGGCAACGAGGCGCCGGTTGCGCGGCGCTAGGTCGTGCAGTTCGGTGCGGTCGCTTTCCATGTCGTAAAGCTCCCAGTCGCCCTCGTACTTGCGCACCAGTTTCAGGTTATCGTCGCGCAGGGCGCAGTTGCCTTCGTGTTCCCAATGGAGTGCCTGCTCGCGCTGCCAGCGCTTGCCGCGTAGCAGGGGCAGCAGGCTCTCGCCGTCGATGGCCCGAACGGCATTTCCGCCCAGTTCACTCGGCACGGCTACGCCGGCGGCGTCGAGGATGGTGGGCAGGATGTCGATGGCATGACAGGCCGTGTGGTTGATGCCACTGGGCGCGAGCAGCGCGGGCCACTGCACCGCCAGTGGCGTGGAGATGCCACCTTCATGCATAAAGTGCTTATACAGACGGAACGGCGTGTTCGACGCATTCGCCCAAGGCAAGTCATAGCTCTGGAAGGTGGTGGCGCTGCCCGGGTTCAACCCGGGACGATTGCCGAGAATGATCTGTTGCCCATTGCGCGTTTTGTCCGGGTAGAACTGCGTCCAGCCGCCTTCACGCATGGCCTCCGCACAGCCGCCGTTGTCCGAAAAAAACAGCACCAGCGTGTCGTCGTACTTGCCCAGCCGCTTCAATGTTTGCAGCACACGCCCTATCTGCTGGTCCATGCGGTCCACCTGCGCGGCGTACACGGCCATGCGTTGCGCTTCCCAGGTCTGGTGGGGCGCAGTGTCCCAAGCTGGCGCGTCCGGGTCGCGCGGGGACAGCGCCCACTTGTGTTGCAGCACACCGCGATGCAGCAGTTCTTCGTAACGAGCGCCGCGCAGTTGGTCCCAGCCGCGTGCGTATTTGCCGGAATAACGTTCGATATCTTCTGGCAGTGCATGCAACGGCCAGTGCGGCGCGTGGTGCGCCAAATACATGAAGAACGGCTGGTCTGTCTTCGCGTTCTCTTCCAGCATGCCGATGGCGGCATCGGTGATGGCATCGGTCAGGTAGAAGTCGTCGGGAATCTCGGCGGTCTTGTCATCGTCCTGAATGTGCCACGGCGAGAAGTAGTGCATGACACCATCGACCATGCCGTAGAAGCGGTCGAACCCACGCTGCAGCGGGGTAGGGCGGTCGCGGTCTCCGAGGCGCCAAGTGGGAATGCGGGTGGCCCAGAGGTCGCCGCCCACGTGCCACTTGCCGGCCATCAGGGTGCGGTAGCCGCTGCCCTTCAGCACTTGGGCGATAGTCGCGGCATCTTCGCGTAGATAGCCTTGGTATTCGGGGGTCCCAAGGTCGGTCACCATATGCCCGAGGCCAGCGCGGTGCGAATACATGCCAGTGAGCAGCGAGGCCCGTGTAGGGCAGCAGCGTGCGGCGTTGTACATGGAAGTGAGCAGCGTGCCGTTGCGCGCAATGCTGTCGATATGCGGCGTGCGGATTTCCGAGCCCATCACGCCCAAATCGCCGAAACCAAGGTCATCGGCGAGGATGAGCAGGATGTTAGGGCGGCGTCGGCCACCCGGGTTTTCCGGCGTGGCGGGCGCCATGCCAGCCATGCTGGCGGCGGTAGTACTGGAAAGCCCGAGCGCCATGGCCAACTGCAGGAATTCGCGACGGTCGAGTTTGCCGTCCAGCAGGGAACCATAGGCAGTGCGCAGGTCTGGTGGGGGCATGGTGGAGTTCCGGACGGTAGTGGGCTGAGCATACAACGAGAAGTTGGCAGCGCGTTATGCTGCCGACGTGACTACCCCTCCTGCTTCCAATACCGCCAATGGCGCAGACCCTGTCGTCGACCGCGCCGTGCTGGCCTTGTCGTTGGCGGGCTTCGGCAGTGGCCTGTCGCAGCGCGGCATGGATGCCATGCTGCCCAGTCTCGCCGCAGAGTTTTCCAAGCCGCTGGGCGTGGTGGCCGCCGTGGTCACTTGTTTCACGCTGGGCTATGCGCTGGGGCAGTTGGTGTTCGGGCCTTTGGGGGACCGCTATGGCAAGTTGCGGGTCATCACTGCTAGCTGTTTGGCTTGCTGTGTAGGCGCATTGGCTTGTGCTGCGGCCCCTACACTTGGCTGGCTGGTGGGCGCGCGTGCCGTCGCCGGTGCCGTGACAGCCGCCATCTTGCCGCTGGCCATGGCGTGGATTGGCGATGTGGTGCCCTATGAGCGCAGGCAACTGGTACTGGCACGGTTCCTCGTGGGGCAGATTGCCGGCGTGGCCAGTGGCCAATTGCTCGGCGGCCTCGCCGCCGACTATCTCGGACGCCATTTACCCTTTCTGGGCATAGCAGCCGTGTTCTTGCTGAGTGCCGCGGCCTTGAGCCGCGCGCAGCGACGGTTGCCGGCCGAACCGCCGCCACCTGCCAGTCTCACCGTGCATCCTGTGCGCCACTTGTTTCAAGAGTTTGCTGCCGTGTTGGCGGAGCCTTGGCCACGCGTGGTGGTGCTGACCGTGTTCGTCGAGGGTGCGGCCGTATTCGGCGCTTTGGCGTTCTTTGCCACGCACCTGCATCACACGCTCGGCGTATCCCTCACTGCGGCCGGTGCCATGGTCATGGCTTTCGGTGGCGGCGGCACGGCGTTTTCGTTTGCTGCGCGAAAGCTGGTGCCGCAACTAGGCGAAGTGGGGCTGGCGCGTGGCGGCGGCTGGGTGATGTTGCTCGCCATTGGTTGCGTGGCTTTCGCGCCTTCGGCGGCGGCGGTGGTAGCGGCATGCTTTGCTTTGGGCATGGGTTTCTACATGCTGCACAACACGCTACAGACGAACGCTACGCAGATGGCGCCCGAGCAGCGTGGCGCGGCGGTGTCGTTGTTCGCCTTGTGCTACTTCGGTGGGCAGACCGTCGGTGTGGCGCTGGCGGGCGCGGCGTCCTCTTGGATGGGAACGCGGGGCGTCATTTTGGTCGCGATGGGAGTGGTGTTTTTGGTGTCGCGGTTGTTTGCTTACGCCCGTGAGCATAAATTGGGCCTTACTTACTGAGGGGACCGGATGGACAGCGACCACGCGAAAGCCCCTGCAGGCATGGCCTCAAGCCTAGACCCTGCCGCAGGGCCGGCCTCGGGATCAGGCCCAACTACATCGAGTCGCATAGCCTCCAATCGAGCGGCTATCGTCTATTTTGGGTTGGCCCTGCTGCTGGTGGCAGTGGCTGTCGTGGGGTCTGGTACCGACACCGTTCTGGGCCGGTGGGTGGCATTCATCGGGGCTGGCAGTCCGTTTCAGGAGGTGGTGGCGGAGGCAGTCGGTGCGAGTGCATCAGTTCAGCAGGTGGACACTATCCTCGGGCCGTTCTCGGAAATCGCGGAGCGCCTCAGTGTTGAACTCTATGCCGCTGTACTGCCATCAGTCGCCCATCGGCTGAACTGGTTCATCTTGCTGGTGACGCTGGTGTTGGCCGTGGCGCTCTATGTGCTGCGGGGTGGCCGTGGCGCCAAAGGTAGCGATGGTGAAGAGCGTCCGGCCGGCCTTCGCGAATATGTCTTGCCACGCGCTATCTACACGCACCCTTCGGCGCGCGTGGACATTGGGCTCTACCTCATCGACTATGCGATGTGGGCGATCTGGGGTTTCCTGCTTCTGGGAACCATTGGCTC